>JAISNS010000207.1 GCA_031276105.1 Dysgonamonadaceae bacterium | reverse complement strand
GATTTTTCAGTTTTCCGTGGATCTGATAAATATATTTCGTGATGTTTCCTTTTTTCGTTTGCCAAATCATTTATTAAGTTATTTTCTTCGATATATTTTTCTATTAATTTCACTGTCTTTGCTTCTTCATCAAATGATCCAATATGCATACATTGCACACATAATCCTTCCTTTATTTTTATATATTTTACCTTGTCCGTCTCTATTTTCTTTTTATTTTTTACTTCAGTACAAGCCCATTGAAATACGTCCCTGGTAACATATTCAGGCAACCGTATTATTGAAATCCAATTATATTGTGATTTATCTTTTGGCGGATTTTTTGTGCTGTTATCAAACCACCATAATCCTTCAAGTGGCGGAACAACGTAATCAAAATAGCCATCAGGCACATTGTTTCCCTTTTTGCTCATTTTTATTGTATATTGTATTCCATACAATAGTTTTAGAGCATTGCTGTATTCGCCATTTTCATCATTTGGGTTTCCTCTTCCCTCGACCGCGACAAAGGTTATTTCAGGAACTTCAATTATCACAGGTTGATTTTTGGGTGAATATAATTCTTTATATTCTTTCTTATAATCCAATACGTTTGCCATTGTTCTTTCGTTATTCCTTTCCGTGCAGGCTTTTCCTGCGTTTTCATTATTGTTCATCATCTGTATTTTTTAATGCCATCCGTCGGAAAGTTAAGCCCAATACGGTCGCGCAAAAGATGAACCGATTTTATCAGTGAGGCGTAATTGTTCAGCGGTTCGCCGATACCCATAAACACGATGCGGTTAATATGTTCTTTGAGCGAATAAACTTGTTGCACGATTTCCGTTTCCGTAAGGTTCCTTTACAGAATTAACATTTCTCAAGAAAATGTTCCCGAATTGATAACGGGTTGAGCGGGTTCGTCGCTGCACAATACGACTAAAAGATTGCTGACCATTGCCGCCTTTTTTTCGTCGTCGAGTTCGATAATATTTTCTTCAGACAGTTTTTGAAGCGCTTGTTTCACCATTCCTACCGCTCCGTCGACGATTTTTTCGCGGGCGGCGATGATGGCGTCGGCTTGTTGTCGGCGTAACATGACTGCCGCTATTTCGGGAGCATACGCCAAATAATTGATTCGCGCTTCCAGCACTTCGATTCCTGCTAATGCCAGACGTTCGTTCAATTGTTTTTCGAGGAAACCGTTTAATTCTTCTCCACCCGAACGCAAAGTCAAACTGCCATCGTCATTTACCGAATCATCGTAGGCATACATCCCCGCCACATATCGCAAAGCCGCGTCGCTCTGTACTTTCACAAAATATTCGTAGGATTTCATTTTTTCGTTGATACGCATCGCCGTATTCGTACCTGCCGGAACCGTGGTTTTCGCCATATTGTCGATATCGAACGAAGCCTTGTAGGTATCAACGATTCTCCAAACAACGACTTGTCCTATCATTACCGGATTTCCGGTTTTATCATTGACTTTAATAGGCTCGGCGTCCATGTTGCGCGCCCGCATGGTCAATTTCTTCTTCACATAAAAGGGATGAACCCAAAAATAACCGTTGTCTTTTACCGTTCCCTTATATTTGCCGAAAAATAACAGCACTCGTGCTTCGTTTGGTTCGTTTAGCATAAATCCTCCCCAGAAGATACTGTTGATGATCAGTAACAGCAAATCTGCGACGACTAAAATTCCGGTCGTATTGTTGGAAATTCTGTCTGCTTCGGCTGCTCCGATGATAAACACGAAAAAATAAATCACACCACATAAAAAAAGGAGATTGAAAATCAACATTCCAATTCCTGAAAATCGCACTCCGCTAAAGTCTTTTTCTTTTGTATTCATGTTACTTACATTTTAATTATTGATTATGTTAACAGACATCAGAAGGTAGATGAAATATTTGAATTGTGACCCCGACAGGACTCAAACCTGTGACCTTCAGAACCGGAATCTGACGTTCTATTCACTAAACTACGGGGCCGGTTGATTAAATTTCGCTCAACAGAGTTACTCTGTCGCTCAAAAAACCGTTGCAAAGGTATAAAAAAATCCGAGAATGAAACGGTTTCCGGTTTTTTTCAACTAACTTGCGCCTCCAAATTTTCAAATATTCAATTAAATATGGCGATATGAAGCTCTTACGCGATTATATTGCCGTGTAAAATAAATTATTTATCTTATGAAGAATCTATTTAGTGTAGAAGACAAAGTTGTTTTGATTACGGGAGCGGCCGGAATATTAGGCAACTCGATGGTACATCATTTTGCGGAACAAGGTGCTAAAGTGATCATTTTAGACAGAAACAAAGAGGCGGGATCGGTGCTGGAAAAAGCGGTTAAAGACAATGGTTATGAGGCCGAGTTTTTTTATACCGATGTGCTGAACAAGGACGTTTTGAATACGAACTATGACGAGATTATCGGCAAGTATGGTCGTATTGACGTACTGATCAATGGTGCGGGCGGTAACATGCCGGGAGCTACTATCGCTCCGGATAAAACCGTTTTCGATTTGGATACGGAGGCTTTCAAAAAAGTAGTCGACCTGAATCTTTTCGGAACTATATTGCCGACGATGACGTTTTCGCGGGCGATGGTCAATCAAAAAGCAGGCACGATCATTAATATTGCTTCGGAATCGGCGCTTCGTCCGCTGACCAGGGTTTGCGGATATGGTACGGCTAAAGCTGCCGTTACGAATTTTACCAAATACATGGCCGGCGAGTTGGCGACCAAATTCGGCGCCGGACTGCGTGTCAATGCGATTGCTCCGGGATTCTTCCTCACGGAACAAAACCGCACGCTGTTGACCAATCCGGATGGTTCGTATACCGAAAGAGCACGGCAAATCATCGCTCACACACCCTTCGGTCGTTTCGGCGAACCGGAAGAATTGTTAGGTACGTTGCAATGGCTGGCCAGCGATGCCTCCCGGTTCGTTACGGGAACGTTGACCGTTATTGACGGCGGTTTTGATGCTTTTTCGATTTAAATCCCGATCCTAATATCACACAGTGCGGCAAAAAGATTCCGAAAGTATGATTACCTTTGCCGCACTAAACATGAAACATTTATGAGCTATTTGATTAAACCCGGGGCTTACAAAGCCCTGCTAAATCTGGCGGAAACCGAAAAAGGGATTCAACAGATCAAAGATTTTTTTCCACAAAATTTATCTTCCGAACTGCGTTTAAGGAGAGTGACGGCGCCGCTGTTTGTTATGAAGGGCACCGGTATTAATGACGATTTGAATGGGAGCGAACGGGCAGTTTCTTTCCCGATCAAAGATTTGAACGATGCTCAAGCGGAAATCGTTCATTCGCTTGCCAAATGGAAACGAATGATATTGAAAGACTACTGCATCGAATGTGGTTACGGAATTTATGCCGATATGAATGCGATCCGTTCGGACGAAGAACTGGGCAATATGCACTCGCTGTATGTAGACCAGTGGGACTGGGAAATGAACATGAAACGCGAACAGCGAACGGTGTCTTTTCTGAAAAGCATCGTCGGCCGGATCTATGCGGCAATCGTGCGAACGGAATATCTGGTGTACGAAATGTTTCCCGCCCTCAAACCGATTCTTCCGGACAATATACACTTCATTCATGCAGAAGAACTGTTGCAAAAATATCCCGCATTGACGCCCAAAGAACGAGAAAATGCGATCACTAAAGCTTATGGAGCTGTGTTTGTGATCGGTATCGGCGGCGCATTGAGCAATGGAGAAAAACACGACGGCCGGGCGCCGGACTATGACGACTGGTCGACGGTTTCGGAAGAAGGTCTGCCCGGTTTGAATGGCGATCTGCTGGTGTGGAACGAAGTGCTGAACCGCTCGTTCGAAATATCTTCTATGGGTATCAGGGTGGATCGGGATGCGCTGCTCAGGCAGTTGAAACTGACGGGAACGGAGATGCGCAAAGAGTTGTATTTCCATAAACGACTGCTGAACGGGGAACTTCCGCAGAGTATCGGAGGCGGCATCGGACAATCGCGCCTGTGCATGTTCTACCTTCGTAAAGCGCATATTGGTGAAATACAAGCCGGTATCTGGCCTGACCGGATGCGAACGGAAGCGGCCGAAGCCGGAATGTCGCTTATTTAACTGCAAAATACACGATGAATGTAAAAATCGAAGAATCCTGGAAAACACGCCTGCAACCGGAATTTGATAAGCCTTATTTTGAGACATTGACCGATTTTGTCCGGAACGAATATGCAACGGGCACGGTGTATCCTCCCGGAGGGTTGATTTTCAACGCTTTCAGTCAATGTCCGTTTGACCGGGTGAAGGTTGTGATCATCGGGCAGGATCCTTATCATGAACCGGGGCAGGCGCACGGGCTGTGCTTTTCGGTCAATGAAGGCGTTGCCTTTCCGCCTTCGCTTCAGAATATTTTCACGGAAATTGCATCCGATTTAGGGGTTCCGCGTCCGTCTAACGGCTGCCTGACGCGTTGGGCTACTCAGGGCGTTTTGCTTTTGAACGCAACGCTTACCGTGCGGGCGCATACGGCCGGATCGCATCAAAACAAAGGATGGGAAACGTTTACCGATGCGGTTATCCATTGTCTGGCAGAAGAAAAACAGCATCTGGTGTTCATTCTTTGGGGATCTTACGCGCAACAAAAAGGCGCTTTTATTGATCCGTCCAAACATTTGGTGTTGAAATCTCCCCATCCGTCGCCATTGTCTGCCCATCGCGGCTTTTTCGGCAATAAACACTTCAGTAAAACAAACGACTATCTGACGCAAACGGGGCAAACGCCGGTGCAGTGGTGAGCGGTTAATACTTTGCACGGCATCGTTTTGTGCATTAAAAAATTGTCGCGGTACTTGTTTAACACCGTCAGGTGTTTTCCTCTCGATAACCCCGTACAAGCGGAGCGCAGTGCGGGGTATATTATCGTCGCTAAGCGTAACCCCGTAGCGGGTTGCCCTAAGAGCTAACGAATCCCCGATCATGTAATGCCGCTGCAATACATCCTAAATCCGATCTTAGCGATCAGCGCAATCGTCGCAGCAATCA
>JAISNS010000195.1 GCA_031276105.1 Dysgonamonadaceae bacterium | reverse complement strand
GCAATTATCGCGAAACGACTATCCGCTTACCGACAAATTGGTTTTCCGAAACAAAGATTTTCAGCACATACATGCCGGCTGCGTAAGACTGCATGTTGATGGTCTTTTCTTTTCCGTTCAATACAATGTTATCCAGTAACTTGCCGAATATGTTGTAAATCTCGATTCGTTTCAGGTTTTCTCCGGAAACGGTGACGTCGGTCAGAACGGGATTCGGATAAACGCTGATGCTGGCCTCGATGTCCGGATTTACAATCGCGGTCTCTTTCTCCGATACCCTGACGTCGTCCAGCATGACGCCGTAACCAAAAAGCGAAATGCCTTCAAATCCGATTTGGTAAGTCCGGCTTGCTTCCGGCAATGGAAGGATTTCCTTTTTCCACGCTTCGATGTCGTCGCCGTATTCCGCTAACTTTTTCCATTTCCCTTGCGGTTCCGTCCGGTAATAAACGGCTAAACTGTCGCGGTCAAAACCCCAAACCGCTTGAACGTGCCAGAAACTCAAAGCGGGCTGCGACAGCGAACTGATATCCAGCATGGGCGTTACCAAACGGGTGGTCGTGAAGTAATGATCGTTATCGCTGATCGAAGCAAAATAGGTTCCCGAATGAGCGGTAAACGTTTTGTCGTTGTACGATCTTTTCGAAATAACTTCCCAGCTCAAATCGTTTTCGAGATGATTTTCTTCCCACGATTCGGGGATTTTGCCGGATTCAAATCCTTCGACGAACGGATATTCCGTAATCACGGTGGGAGTCATTTCAACATTTTCGGACAGCGCCGCCGATTCGCAGCCATTGTTCCAGACGGCGGAAACGGCGTAAACCGAAGCGCCGAAAGGAACGGATTCCCGATAGAAAAGCGTGCCGGCCGGTACAGTGGCTTTCAAGAGGTGATTGACAGATACATGATAAGCCGTTACGTAATGGTCGGACGAAATACCGTCGGGCGCTTCCCAAGTCAGCTGTACCATGTATTTTTCCGGCGTGTGAAGCGTTTTCACAAGGTTTTTCACCGGTTGGGAAGTGCAGGCCGTTAAAACGCAATTGTTTACGTAATCGTTCGCCGGCATGACGTCTGCGTGGGTTTGCAGGCCGTAACCGGGTTTGGATACTTTGAGCGTGTAAGACGTCGTAGCCGGAAAGAACTCAAAGCGGAATTTTCCGGCGGCGTCCGTCGTGGTTTTCCATGGTTTGCCTTCGACGACGACGCTCGCATTTTCTACCGGCTGTTGATTGTTGTCCGTAACCGTTCCGCTCAGCGAACCGCCTTTTTCGTCTATCAGCAACGAGGTATTGGTGACTTTGGCTTGCGTGCGCCCGGTTTGGGTGAAAGTGAACGGATGGAAGTGATCGGCAAAAACGCGCCGGCGCATCCGGTCGGATTTTGTTTCTTGAAATTGATTGAACGGATGATATACTTTCGTATCATTTCCCTGTGTATGAATGACCAGGTTTCCGCCGGAATAAACGAACGGCTGCTGCAAAGGAATGGTCACGCTTTTCTGATTGTCGGGCAACTGAATGAGGCCGTCATAAACGAGATACATATCCTCTTTGACCCAGCCTTCCCGCAAGTCGTCTTCCTGAGTAACCGCCATGTAAATTTGAACGGGCTTGTCATAAACCGGATGTCCCGGTTGGAATGAATAATAGTATTCGATGGCCGTGATAAGTCCGTTTTTATTTATTTCTTCTTCATAATAAAACGATTGCGACGCATGATGTTCGTAATAGCAGTTGACGGGCGAAAGCTGGGTGTATTCTTCCGAAGCCGGATCGCCGATATACACTTTGCTGATTCCGACCGGATAGACTTTGACGGAATGAGCGGCGGTTGTGTCGTTGGCGGCATTTTCATCCCTTCCTCCGGTCATGGTTACTGCTCCTTTCAACGTGAAATCGCCCGCTTCCGAAAACGCATAGCGGAAAACAAAATCTTTTTCTCCGTTCGGATTTAATGCTTCCTGAGCGGTAAGCGTTTGTTTGTCTATGTAGGTATTTCCCTTGTAAACCAGCAAGTCAACGGAGAATGAATTTTCCGCATTAACGCCTTTATTTTTTACCCTGACGGTGAAAGCGCCTTGTGCGTTTCCAAACAATTCGCCGGCGCCGGAAATGCCGGTTGCCGACAGGTCGTCGTTAATGACCGATTCGATCGAAATGGCGTCGATGGTTATGCCTTTGATTTCTTCCGTCGCGCTGTTGAGGCTGCGCCATGCGAAATGATAGACTCCGGTTGTAGAAACGGTTATTTCTTTCGTTTCCGGGACAAAGGAGGAGGAGTTTACGTTGCCCGAAGCCAGGGCGGTGGTCTGACTTGCCACCGTTGTATCTGTCCCCATGGTCACTTCGTAATGCACCGGCGTGTCGTTGATCGAAGCGGTTGACCACTGCAAGCGGTATTTTTTTCCGCTTTCCAACCGGACGGACGGAGAAATCAACCAGTCGTCCTGCGCGCCGGAAGAAACGCACTGCATGGAACCGCCGCCGTTGTAAGGATTGTATATCCAAGACGTTTCGTCTTTGTTTGCATTAATAATCGTCCACAGGGGAAGGGTTTCCGGCGTAGCGAACGTTTCCTGCCAGGGAATGGCGACCGAACTTCCCAGTGAAACGGTGGCGGAAGTAGCGGGCAGGCCTTCTCCGCTTTCATTTTTCGCCGTTACCGTATAAGAATACATGTTTAAGAAAACAGCCGTACTGTCGATGCAATGCGTGGCCGTCAGATTGTCGGCGATAACTGCGTTGTCGGGCTTGCGGACGACTTTGTAGGTCAAATCGATCGGACTTATCCAGCCCTTGTTGGCTCCTTCGGTGGGCGCCGACCAGCTTATCCGTCCGTTTTTATTTACTTTGGTTACAGACAGATCGTCCACCGCGGCCGGAACGTCCAATCCGGCGAAAACGGTGCGAACGGTGGCGACGCCTTCGCCTGCCTCATTTTCCGCCGTGATTTTGTAGTTGTAAATACCGGGCGAAACCAGCGTGTTGTCCGTCCAGCCCGCTTCCGCTCCCGCAGTCGGGGTGGAAAGGGTGTGGACTAACCGGTTGTTGCGATAAATATGAACACTGTCTAATTGGCTTAAGGCCGTTCCGTTCAGTTTTCGCGCCGGATTTTTCCAGCTTAAACCGGCGTTGAGCGCGCCAGAAGCTCCCGAAATACAGGAAAATCCGCCGACTTTGTCCGGCGATTGAACGGGGAATGTGTTATCCAAATCGTATCCGAACAGGGTGGTTTGCGACGGCAAAACGCCCAGCAACACCTGTTTTCCGTTCCGAATATCCTGTGTCAGATAAATCGCTCCCATGTAATTGCCGCCCGTCGGAACGCCCATAATGTAAGGCACATTTTTTATTTCTTCGGTATATTCGCCGGTATAGAGATTCCAGCGGCCGATTTTAGCATAATTGTGAACCGGTTTGTTGCCGGTCGAAGCCCAGAGATAAGGCCCGCCGTCGGACGTATCGTCATAAGCCAAACCCATAACGACGTGAAAAGGGCCTTTCAAAACTTTCGTCGTTGCGTTTCCGTCTTTTCGGATGAAATTTGCTTCCCGTCGATTCAGATAAGAACACCAGAAGCCATCCTGCGCCGCGTCGTAAGCAATCGTAACCGGACCAACTATTTCGGGATAAATAGTTGTTTCGATGGTTCGTTGCAGGCTCATGGTCGTTGGGTCGATAACGAAAATAGATGCGCTCTGATTGACGGCGTAAATGAACGTGCCGTCGGAGGCAAAGCCGTAGAAATTGGCTCCCGGATTGTCGGGCATGTTGCTTATCATTACCGTTCCGGCCGGAACCAGTTCCGTTCCCGAAGGCGTATAAACATGCAATAATCCGGCGCTTTCCGTCCAGATGGACGTATAAACAGAGCCGTTGTAATAAAACAGGGAGTTCTCGGATTCGCTGACAGTGTCTTTAATCAGGATGCTATTTGTACCATCATCATAACGGGTTCCTTCTCTTGACTGAGAATAACCCCAAGCAGTCAACCACACAAATACAAATAAAAATAAATTCTTTTTCATAAAAAATTAAAGTTTTAAAATAAATACTATATAACACTTGTTTTGATTATTTATCCCATATTCAAAAAATTGCAATCCCGCGCGGACGGCAAAAGGTATTTGGTTGCTTTTTTGATTTTAATTTGTCATTAAAATCGGCTGCAAATATAAGAACTTTATTTGAAAAAAAAAATAATGGAACGCGGATAACACCGCATGTAAATTCAATATTGATATTCAACTTATTCTTTCAACAATTCTTTGGCATTTTCGATGGCGGCGTCCGTCAATTTTGCGCCGCTCAACATTTGCGCAATTTCTTTTACCCGTTCTTCTTTGGATAAGCGGCGGATATGCGACTCCGTCAAGTTATTGTTTTCTTCCTTGTAAACAAAGAATTGCGATTCTCCTTTGGCCGCGATTTGCGGCAGGTGACTGATGGCTATCACTTGTATTTCCTTGCCCATTTGACGCATGATGTCGCCCATTTTACCGGCTATTTCGCCCGAAACGCCAACGTCGATTTCGTCGAAAATGATAGCGGGAAGCGCCATTGCTCCGGCAATCAGCGCCTTAATGCCTAACATCAAACGGGAAATTTCACCTCCCGACGCGGTTTGTGCTACCGGTTTTAATTCGCCGTTTTTATTGGCCGAAAATAAATAAACAACCTCGTCTTGTCCGGTCGAATCGGGCTGCTCTTTCTGCAATAAACGAACGGTAAACCGCATGTGAGGCATTCCTAAAAGGCTAACTTTTTCGACTAATTGTTTTTCTAACTGCCTTGCGGCTTCCTGCCGCACTTGCGAAAGCGTTCCGGCCGATTGTAATACTTGGGCATAGGCTGCCGCTTTGATTTTTTCCAGTTGAGCCAATTCTTCGCCGGAGTTGTCGATTTCGCGGATTTGTTCGTCCAGCCGGTCGCGCAATGTTATCAATTCTTCAACCGACGTTAAGCGATGTTTCTGTTGTAACGAATAGATCAAATCTAAGCGCGTATTGACTTCCTGCAAGCGTTCGGGATTAAATTCCAACATTTCCTGACGGGAAGCGACTTCCCGGTACAGGTCTTTTAAATCGAGGTAGGCTGTTTGAAGCCGCTCCGTTATTTCTTCTGAAGCGGTATATATTTTCTGCAACGATTGCGCCTGATTCAAAGCGTCTTTCAAGGACGAAACGATGCCGGTTTCATCGGCCGACAAGAGTTGTTCTATCCGGTAAAGTCCTGATTTTATTTCTTCTACATGCGAAAGCATTTCCGCTTCCTGTTCCAGCAATGTTTGTTCGCCGGCTTGCAAACGGGCTTCATCCAATTGATTGAATTGAAAGCGGGCGTAATCTTCTTCCGTGCGTTGCGCGGCGATTTTTTCCTTCAAATCCTTCAGTTTCTTTCCGGCAACGGTGTATTCTTTGTAAGCGGCAAGATATTCGTTTTTCAGGTCTTTGTTTTGCGACAATACGTCCAATACCTGTAACTGGAAATGATTGTCGGCCAGCAACAAATTTTGGTGTTGCGAGTGAATATCAATCAGGAAAGCGCCTAATTCTTTCAAATCGTTCAATCCGGCCGGACTGTCGTTGATGAAAGCGCGCGATTTTCCCGACGACCAGATTTCCCGGCGTAAAATACAGGTTTGGGGGTCGTATTCCCAGTCTTTTTCCCGGAAGAATGTCTCCAACCGGTAGGAAGAAATATCGAAAACGCCTTCTATCAAACATTTTTCTTTGCCTTGTTGAATGTATTTCGCATCCGCCCTTTGTCCCAGAATCAATCCCAACGCACCCAGTATGATGGATTTACCGGCGCCTGTTTCGCCGGTAATGACGGAGAATCCCGCAGGGAAATCTATTTCCAATTGGGAAATAAGCGCATAATTTTGTATTGTTAACGACTGAAGCATAACAGTTAATTTTTCAGCGGTTCAATCCGGTCACTCATGCTTGGGAAAAGGCTTCGGAGTAAATCGGAGGTTTCTTTTTTTTCTTCGGAAGAAGCTTTTCCGGCAATGGAAACGGTTTCGTCCAATTTGCAGTCGGCAAACATTTGCAGGATAATTTCCGAATCCCTAACTTTTTTTATTTCTTTCAATACCGGCAATCCGTTCAGAATCGTGATTCTGCCTCTGTCCGGATTGGCCGCCATTTCGTCCAAACCTTTACGATGGTACGTGTACCAAAGTTCGCGGTAAGGTTTCATGGATTCGTCGAGGTAAACATTGATGATGGCGGCTTTGCTCCGGTTGTCGTCGAAAGCCGCCCAACCGCTCCATGACGACGATTGCGCCTGTGAAGCAATGGATTGCGCCTGCCGGAGAAACAGGGCGCCGCCGAGCGACGAAAAACTGTCGAAGTCCATAGCCAAAATCAAGTTGGCATAAAAAGCGATGGTGGCTACCAGATTGCTGGTTATTTCCGTTTGATTCATTTCGACAGGCGCATTTTCCATGTATTCGAACTCAAATTTGGTGTCGCGCCAGTTGAAAATGGTGGTCACATAGGAGGAATTATACACCGGACGCCGGGCTTGTACAAAGAGTTCCGCCTTGAAATTGTATTCGGAAACCTGTTCCAGGATAGTAACGGAAAAGGTACAATCGATTTTTTCGGTAGCGGAAAAAGTGCCGGAACTCCATTGACGGCCATTGATAAATTGCGACAATGCCCGCTCCAAAGTGGTGAAAATATTTTTGTTTGTCGTCTGAATCCGGTCGCTGTTGACGGTAACATTGGCATTCAACTCCTGCGCCTGCAACCCGGTTGCAGACAATAGAAGAAAAAAAATGATGTTTATAAATCTATTCATTATTCGATGTATTTGCCTTCTAATTTTATTGTCATTGCGGGCTTGACCCGCAATCCCCTTCTTTATCCTTCAATCCTCTAAACGGGGCTTGTGTGCTTTTCAGGGGATCTCGCGTCAAGCGCGGGATGACACAAAATGATGAAATAAAAAATCTACAATATCCGCTGCCACTTCTTTTTTCGATTTCATTGGAAAATCCGCTTTTTCTCCATCGGCGGCGATGATACTTATTTTGTTCGTATCCGATTGAAAACCGGCTCCTTGGTCTCTTAAGGAGTTCAAAACAATGAAATCCAAGTTTTTCTTTCTTAATTTTCCTTCCGCATTGGAAAATTCATTTTCGGTTTCCAACGCAAAACCGCACAAGACTTGATTTTCTTTTTTCATTTTGCCTAAACCGGCCGCTATATCCGGATTGGCAACCAAGTCCAAAACCATTGTTTCATTGTCTTTGCGTTTCAATTTGCTTTCGGAAAACGACGCCGGCCTGTAATCCGCCACGGCAGCGCATAAAATGGCTGCATCTGTTTCCGGAAAATAAACCGATACCGCCTTGTGCATCTCTGCGGCCGACTCCACATCTATCCGATGGATACGGGGATGGTGCGTTTTCAATTGCACCGGGCCGCTTATCAAGGTAACATCCGCACCTCTTTCCGCACAAACTTCCGCTAAGGCAAATCCCATTTTCCCGGAAGAATAATTACTTATATAACGTACCGGATCCAGTTTTTCATACGTTGGCCCTGCGGTTATCAGGATTTTTTTTTTAGCCCATTGGTTTTGATTCTCAAAAAACGCTTCCATTTGCTCGACAATCCTATCGGGTTCTTCCATTCGCCCTTTGCCTTCCAATGCGCTTGCCAAAAAGCCGGTGGCCGGTTCGATAATCCGGTTGCCATACGCTTTCAATTTGTCCAGATTGGCCTGTGTCGAAGGATGGGCATACATATCCAAATCCATTGCCGGAGCGATAAATACCGGCGCTTTCATCGACAGGTAAGTCGTAATAAGCATGTTGTCGGCAATTCCATTGGCCATTTTGCCGACGGTTGCAGCCGTAGCCGGGGCAATAAGCATTGCGTCGGCCCATAAGCCTAAATCGACATGACTGTGCCAAGTACCGTCGTTGGCTGTAAAAAAATCGCTGACTACCGGTTTGCGCGTTAAGGCCGATAACGTGACGGGTGTGATAAATTCTTTTCCCGCAGGCGTAATCACGACTTGTACCTCGGCGCCCTTTTTTATCAAGGCGCGGCACAGGTAAGCCGCTTTGTAAGCCGCAATGCTTCCGGTGATGCCTAATACGATTTTTTTTCCCAACAACGTCATTTTACTTCCCAAATATCGCCGGTCATCAGAAATTCTTTGAGTGTTCGCGCCGGTTTTTTAGCCCGTACACTTTCGATTTGTTTTTCCATCTCTTCATCATATACGGGAGCTTCTACGTCGCGGATAATGCCTAAAGCGACAGGCAGTTCGTTGCCGTCCATCAGCGCCAGTTTCAAGTGTAACGCAGGGTCGGGCAAAGTCATGTCGTGCACCAAAACATCGTCTAAGGTATAACCGTTTTCACCGACAGTCACTGCTTTCAGGTCGAATCCGTTTTGAACAATTCCTTTATTATTGTCATTTCCGAAAATCATTTTTTCCCCGTGACGGAGGAAAATAGTTTTGTCCCGGCGATATTCACGGGCGACAATGCTATCATGAACTCCATCGTTGAAAATTACGCAATTCAACAGGACTTCGACCACTGAAGCGCCTTTGTGTTTGGCGGCGGCCTGAAGAATCTCCGGCGAATTTTTAATATCCATATCAATGGTGCGGGCAAAGAAACGTCCTCGTGCGCCGATTGCCAATTCTGCCGGTCGGAATGGGTCTTCGACCGTTCCGAAAGGGGAAGATTTGGAAACGAATCCCCGATCGGAAGTGGGTGAATACTGTCCTTTTGTAAGGCCATATATTTTATTGTTCATCAACAAGATATTGATGTCCACGTTGCGTCTTACGGCGTGAATGAAATGATTGCCGCCAATGGCTAAGCAATCGCCGTCGCCGGTAGCTAACCAGACGGATAAGTGAGGATTGGCAACCTTGACGCCGGTAGCAATCGCCGCACCGCGTCCGTGAATGGTATGGAAGCCGTAGGTATTCATATAATAGGGCAAACGGGAAGAACATCCGATGCCGGAAATAACAACGGTATTGTGTGGCGCAACTCCCCATTCGGCCATTGCCTTATGTAAACTTGTTAATAGCCCGTAATCGCCACATCCGGGACACCAGCGCACTAATTGAGCGCTCTTGTAATCTTTGGCTTGATAAGTGATTGGATTGAATGACATAATATTATAAGTTATGAATTATGAGTTATAAGTTATGAGTTATTGGAGATAAGTTTTTCGATTTCTTCTACCAAGCGGGCAACGATAAAGGGTTGTCCTTTCACCCGGTTGAATTGGCTGGGATTGAAACCGCCGATTTTAGAACGCAGGTAGCCGGCAAACTGGCCTAAATTCTGCTCAATGATCAACACTTTTTTGTATTTGCGCAATATGGTTTCCGTATTTTTGGGCAGGGGGTTGATGTAACGGAAGTGCGTAAAAGCTACTTTCTTCTTTTGCTCCCTGACTTTTTCAACCGCTTCGGATAAATGGCCGTAAGTGCCTCCCCAACCGACAACCAGCGTTTCGGCGTCTTCATCGCCCAAGACTTCCTGAAGCGGAAGATCGTCCGCTATTTTATCTATTTTGGATTGGCGCGCCTGCACCATTTTTTGGTGATTGTCGGGGTCGGTCGATATGACGCTCTGTGCGTAATCTTTTTCCAATCCGCCGATGCGGTGCATAAAACCCTCTGTTCCGGGAATCGCCCAGTAACGAACGCCGGTTTCCGCGTTTCGCAAAAAAGGCGTCCATCCTTCTCTTATTTCATCGCTCACATAAGGGGGTTTTATTTCGGGATATTCTTCCAAATCGGGAATACGCCAGGCCGAGGAGCCATTGGCGATATATCCGTCGGTCAACAAAATAACCGGCGTCAGATGTTCCAGCGCGATTTTAGAAGCCCAAAAAGCCGAATCAAAACAGTCGGTCGGCGAAAGAGCGGCAATGATTACCGCCGGACTTTCGCCGTTTCTTCCGTAAAGCGCTTGATTCAAGTCGGTTTGTTCGCTTTTGGTAGGCATTCCGGTCGAAGGGCCGGCGCGTTGTACGTCGATGACTACCAAAGGGATTTCGGCCATTACGGCCAATCCGATAGCTTCACTTTTCAGGGCTAATCCCGGGCCGGAAGTGCTTGTTGCGGCCAAGTTTCCGGCAAAAGAAGCGCCGATAGCCGTGCAAATACCGGCAATTTCGTCTTCCGTTTGCATGACTTTGACGCCTAATTCTTTGTGAATAGCGAGTTCCTGCATGATGTCGGTTGCCGGAGTAATAGGATACGAACCGAGAAACAGTTGCAATCCGGCTTTTTCAGCTGCGGCAATCAGGCCGTAAGCAGTTGCTTTATTTCCGTTTACGTCGGTATAAAAACCTTTTTTATGCGAAGTGGTTTCGATTCGGTAAGTCGAAACGGAGGCGTGTATGTTATGTCCGTAATTGAAGCCGGCTTGCAATACCGACAGGTTGGCTTTCAAGACTTCCGGTTTCTTTTTGAACTTTTCGGTGAGTAGCTTTTCAACAATGCTCAAAGGACGGTTAAACAACCAGCAAATCAGTCCCAAAGCGAAGATGTTCCGGCTACGAAGCGCCTGTTTATTGTCGGAAATTCCTTCCAAACAACTTTTACACATTTGCGTAATCGAAGCGGCTACCACTTGCACCGAATGAAGTCCTAATTCTTCGAAAGGATTGTCGGTGGTGAAAAAAGCTTTTTCCAGATCGCTTTTTTGGAAAGAATCGGCGTCGATGATGACAACCGAATCCGGTTTCAGGAACTGTGCATTGACTTTCAATGCCGCCGGATTCATCGCGATTAACACATCGGCTTTGTCGCCCGGAGTAAATACGTTTTTGGCGCCTAATTGCATTTGAAATCCCGAAACGCCGCTCAATGTTCCATGCGGAGCGCGTATCTCGGCCGGATAATCGGGAAATGTGATGATTTCGTTGCCTAATTCTGCTGAAAGATTGGAGAAAAGAGTGCCGGCTAATTGCATTCCGTCGCCCGAATCGCCGGAAAAACGGATAACAACCTTTTCTATTTCTTTGACTTTAGTAGCTTCTGTCATAGTGTTTAATTATGTTGTATATATTATTGTATCAAATGTATAATCAGCGGACAAATTTACGTGAAAATGTTAAGATTTCCAAGCGTATGATATGAAAAAAAGTTTTCGCCCGAAGTTACAAAAAAATGGCGTAAATTTGCCCCGTTTTAATTAAGCATGTAAAAAGCAAAACAAGGATTTATGTTCAACGAAAAACTTTCCGAATCTTTTCTCGACCTGGTCGCCG
>JAISNS010000187.1 GCA_031276105.1 Dysgonamonadaceae bacterium | reverse complement strand
AGAATATAGACATGTTTTTTCAGCCGCTCTTTCAAGCTTGTTTGTGCAACGACCGGTTGTATTACCGTCCACAACCATACAATAAACAGACAATACTTTTTCATTATCAAACAGATATTAATTCGACGTGCAAAGATACATCTTATTTAACGAAACGATAGCCATCCGGCTGCCTCATTTTTTCGGCAAAAGTGTTAAAATTTTAAGTAAACAAGTAAACGAGTAAACGAGTAAACAAGTAAACGAGTAAACAAGACTTGCTTCGCGCCCTCGTTTACTCGTCAACTCGTTTACTTGTTTACTTGTCACTATTTGATCACTATTACTTCAACATCTTTAAACGCCGTCATCGCATTACCGACAGGAGCGCCGATATACGTAGGGTCGCAGACGGTAAATTTTTTATCGTCGATAATCAAATAATCGCCTTCCACATCTTCGTTGAAGCATACTGCCGTAGCAAGATGACCCGGATAATGCAGCAAAACCACATCAAGCCCCAACAGTTCGCGTACAAGGATAGAGTAAAGAATCGAACGGTCTTCGCAATCGCTTGCCGGATAGTAGAAAAGTTCGTCGCCAAAAAGCGGACGTTCATATCCGAACTGTTCGCCGTCCGTTTGATAGTCGAACGCCGTCTGGACAAAATTTATCAGTCGATTAGCTGCGTCTGTTTCGCTACATCCGGCGACGGCGTTGCATAACACCGGATATAAACTGTCTTTCAACGTGTTGCTTATCGAGGCTTCCGAATATAAATTCCACTCCGGCGTACGGGGATATGAATTGAAGAAATCTATCAAGTTCTTATTTGTCCTGACACATACTTTTATTTCGGGATAACATTCGGATACAAATTCTTTATCCGACGTTTCGGAAACGGTCAACGAGGGCTGTTCCAACTGTAACGAAATAAACTGTTCCTTAGGAAACTCATGATCGAAAATATGAAATGTATCATCTTTCAACGATTGATCTGCCAAATAATATTTCACTCCGCCGATATTGAGATACGAATGTTCGTAAATCGTATTCCGTGAAGGGATCAGCAACACCAGACGACTGTTGGTTTTCGCGATACGAACCTTATAACCCGATTGCGTAAGGATATACATTTGAAACAGCACAGCTTCGTTTGAAGTTGATGATTCGTAGTATTTTTCCGACATTTCACGTACCAACCGAATATATGCCCAATCGCAGAGATTCAGCGTCCGGCGCAACTTCAGACAATCCGTAATCACACTGTTGTAACGACTGTCCGACAGCATTGTCCATGCACGGGAAATACTTTCTTCCGACAGGTCGGACAGTCGGATTTTCCAGCCGGATTCCAGTCCCACTTTGCACTCCGTATTATAGAACAGAAAAGGAAACATCTGTTTTACCGGCGTCGGCGGAGGTGGAAGAGGCGCGACAGGCTGCGGAGGAGGAACGGGTTGCGGTAACGGAATAATCTCCTCATACGGAACCGGCTTATTATCCGGTTCTGTTTTCGGGTCGAAGACCGGAGGCTCGACAGGGTCGGGCGATGGCGGAATGGGTATTGCCGGCGACACGCGATACCGTTCCCATGCTTTGCGCATAAATTCGGCATATTCGGCATTGGCTCGGTCGCGGAAATCATTGTATTGTTTCCTCGCACGATTCCGAAATTCTTCGTATTCCTTTTTCAAATCACGATCTTGGGCTGTCGCCGAAACGCTAACCAGCAATAATGTAACACCAAAAATAAAAGTAAACAGTCGTTTCATCACCCTATTTCAGTTTGAGCGTTTGCCATTTATCCGCCAACGCAGGCGAAGGTATCACGGTAGGCGTTTGGCGTTTGTCGTTGATGACTACCGAGTGGCGTTTTACCTGTCGGGTCACATAGTCCGACAATTCGCCATAGCTGACGTTGCCTTTCGTTTCCTGCAGTTTTTTCAGCAGAAAGTATGTGAACAGTCCGTGTCCTTTTTCTTCGTACTGATGAGCGGTTTCGTCGCCGGTAGCCGATGAAAAGACAACCATATTACCCTGTGGCGTTTCGTCTTTTACTTTCACCGCTACGCCACGCGCCGAAGCAAGGATTTCGTTTTCGCGTGTAGCGCCGCTGAAACAGGCGTCTAAAAATACGGTGACCGAACGCAACGGCAGTTTGGCAAGTTCGCTGTATAGCTTTGCCAGACTGTAGCCGGTGGTGGTGATGTCGGAACTGCTGCCATCGACCGGCAGAAGATAGGCGGAGTTTCCCTTGTCGTCGGGTACGCCGTGACCGGCATAATAGAAAATCACCGACGCTTCGCCGTCGTATTCTGTGGCTATCCTTTTCAACTGTTCGACGGCAGTGATAATATTGCCCAGCGATGCGTCCTCGAACATACGAATGTGTTTGTCGGGCAATCCAAGCGTCTTTTGACAGTATTCTTTAAACATGCGACCGTCGTTGAGCGCATACGGAACAGGGGCTGATTCGTAGTTTTCGTTGGCAATGATAAAGGCAAACAACGCGCTGTTTTCATTGGTTTTGACTGTGGGAATGTCTTTGTCCACATCGGAGTTGGGCGCAGGATAACGGGATACGGCAGGAGCGTTAGGGTCTTTTTTTGTATTGGAAGTCGGCGCCGCTGCAATAACATTGCCTTCTTTTAACGGGTTGTTAATAAGAGTAATCTTATCATCTTTTTTTACGCGGGCTACGCCTTTGTCGAACGGTTGCGCTTCGTCGTATTGCAGAGAAATAATCTCTTTGCCGGTAGTAATGTCCACGTAACCCCATTTGCTGCCGCTCTTTACAAGAATTAAATTTTCGGATGCATTGGAAACATTATCATACTTGCAAGGAACAACTTCTTTTTTCAGTTGAATATCATATAATCCATGTCTTCCGTTTTGAAATACGGCAAAGTACCTGTCATTTATAACAAAGTCTGTACCTACAACATCATAAACACAAGGAATGATTTCCTTCCTAATCTTAACATCATATAGCCCCCATTTTTTAGAGTTTCCATCTATTACAATAAAATATCTGTTTTCTAATGACATTAGGCACGCTACAGAACCATAAACGCAAGGAATGATTTCTTTTTTAAGTTGAATATCATAGAGTCCGTGTTTTATATCGTTTCCGCTTGCTTGTTGTACCTTAAAATATCCGTCTTCACAGAAAATATCTATCTCCACAAAATCATAAACACACGGAACAACTTCTTTTTGAAGTTTTATATCATATAGTCCATATTTCCCTTTTCCTCGCGATACTTGAACATATTTATCCGACTCTCCAGATATATGTATATAATCATAAACACAAGGAATGACTTCTTTCTGAAGTTTTATATCATACATTCCATCTTTTTCATCTCCTCGCGATACTCTAACATATCTGCCATCCGTTACATCCTTCCCTACATAAGAATAATTATAAGGAACAACGACATTACCGTCGGAATCGACTAATCCATATTTTTCGTTTTTTTGTTCTGACCGATAAGACTGTCCCCATAAAAAAATGGGGAAAATTGCAAATGTTAATACTACAATAATCTTTTTCATTTTATTTTATTTTTAAAGTTTGCCAATGTGGTAGTTTAGTAGATACTGCTAAAGCGGGCGACTGTATCCGAGGTTTGGAGACCGATTGTTTTTTCACTTCCGATGTCACATACTCAATCAACGCCTTGTAACTGACTTCTCCTTTGGTTTCCTGTAATTTTTTGAGAATGTAGTAAGTGAAAAGCCCGTGATTTTTCTCTTGGTGAACATAAGCTGTTTCGTCGCCGGTGGCAGCTGAAAACACTATCAGATTGCCGCTGGGTTGTGCCTGTTTGGATTTTATCGCTACGCTACGGGTAGAAGCCAATGTTTTTCCTTCACGGTCGCTGCCATTGAAACAGGCATCCAAAATCAACAGTGTCGATTTAGAAGGAATTTGACTCAACTCAGCGCTTAGTTTGCTTACACTATAGCCGGTGACGGCAAGATTATTCAAAGAGGCGTCCACCGGAAGCAGATAAGGTGTTTTGTTACTTTCGTCGGTCATACCCTGCCCCGAATAGTAGATGATAAATTGTGCATTGCCTTCATAAGTGTCGGCAATTTCTTTCACTTTGTTTACGGCGGCTACCATATTTCCAATGGTTGCGTTTTCGTAAAAACGGATATTATGTTCGGGAATACCCAGCGTCTTGGTGCAATATTCTTTGAATATCTTTCCATCGTTTCCTGCAAAAGGCACGCTGTAGTTTGGGTAGCTTTCGTTGGCAAAAATAAAAGCAAATGTTTCGGCGCTTTGTACACTTGAAACCGGTATATTAATATCCACATCTGCCGTAAAGCCACCTCTTATCCCGATATTTGCCTTTCCTCCGGTTAAAGGATTTTCGATAAGCGTGGTTTGCCCGTTAAGCGACACCATAGCTACGCCATCCTTAAAGTTGTCGGCGGTTTCGTATTGAGCGGGTATAACTTCTTTGCCGTTTAAATCAATATATCCCCACTTGCCGCCGGAAACTTTCTCTGTTTTCACATTTGCGAAATTAGCTCCAGCCACAGATAGAGTTCCTCCGATATTAAAAGCAATCAATCCTTCAGAAGAATGAGATAAATAATCATACTTACATTCTATTATCTTTCGTTGAGCAATATTATATATCCCCCATTTGGCTCCTATTGGAGGATCATATTTATAAACAATATTTCCCCCTTTGGCAAAAAAAATGATTTTTTCGCCAAAAGTAATATAAGTGTATTCATAAGGAATGATTTCGTTGCCTTGGTTATCAATAACACCCCATTTGTCATTCACTTTTGCCTTGACATGGACATAGTAATCTTTAAATTGAACAATTTCGACATCATCGTACTTAGGTGCAGCAATTTCGTTGCCTTGCTTGTCAACAACACCCCATTTGCCATTTAATCTTACACGGTAATAATTTTCACTAAAATATACATGTTCATATTTCTGTTCCAATTTAGCGGTGACGGCTTCGTCTTCCTGCGCAAAGGCAGGACTTCCCATACATAGACAAAAGGTGAAAAGGAAGATTTTCAATACACTTGTTTTCATTATATATTCTATTTTATGTTATTAAAAAATATTTGTCTCATTTACACACATTAATTATTAAAACCCCTAAAACCACTTATTAATCCAATTTTTAATCTTTTTAACAGATAAATCTATTACAGAACCAATAAATTCTATCACCGTATCATAGATAAGATTGGTGAATGTTTCCCGTTCTTCATTCAGTTTTTGGATTTCTGTGTTTATCTTTATTATCTTCTGTTCTTTCTTTTCATCCGTTATAGTGATGTCTTCTTCAACAGACTTGCGTTTTTTTTCTTGTTTCTCTACTAACTCATTATGTGCCTTATCGACAGCTTTTTTCAGTTTTATAGCGGCATTTGGAGGTATAACTTTTGCAATGGTTTCGAACATTTTATAAAAATTCCATCCTGAAATAGAATCATATTCAATGATTTGTTCTTTTTTAAAACCTTTGTCCGGAAAATAAGCATTCAAATCCTGAAAGAACATATCTTTTGCATCGTCGATAGCTTTCTTTTCTTTTTCATCAACCGGTCCGAATAGCGAATCAATGTCTGCTATTTTTTTATTTTCACCATCATCGTCGTCATAGCGTAAATAACTCAATTTATTGTATCCGAAAACAATTTTACGGATATCGACATTTTTGCTTATAAGCAATTTCACCGTTTCTAAAGTGCCAAATGCAGCCGGTCTCGGAGGTACAATGACAACGATTATTCCTCCAACTCCCAACTTTATTATTTCGCTGTAAATTTTTTTAGTTTGTTTGTCTATCTCCTTACTGTCACCCAATCCCGGAACATCATAAATAATAACATTACCGCCTTCCGACATCAACGTATGTTGATGTAATTGAGTTGTACCCCTTCTTCCACCTTCAACATGCCCTAACTTTTTCCCAAAAAGCGTATTTACTGTGGTTGTCTTGCCGACGCCTGTTGCTCCACAAATTAAAATGGAAGGTTCTTCATTTACGTGTTTTATTATTTGTAATAATGGGTGTAAAAATTTACATATATTTTTCGAAAAACTTTCTATCGTTTTTATATAGTCCGAATTTGTTTCGTCAATTTGCAGTTTCCTTAAATCGCAGTAATATAATTGGGTTTCACGATACCTGTTATATAAATTTATAGCTTCATTGTCCAAGGCAGCGACATTATCATCTATATCTGCAAAGTATATAGGGAATATCCGACGACATTCAGTCGATTTCAGAGATTCCATGTAGTATTCAAATTCTTCCCTGCATGGTTGACTCATAAAATAATTAGGTGTAATAATTGGAATAAAAAATGAGGATTCTTGCATTTGTCGTTTTATTTCATCCGATAAAATTTGTCCATATTTCATATTTTCAGCATATTGGAAAACAGGTATGTCAATGCCGGATAAACGGCGCATGTAATTTTCAATGTTTTGCTTCAATCTTGTAATATCCTTACGATTAAAAAACTCATCATCCTGAGTTGAATAACTCAGAAATCCTTTAACTTGGTATTCTTTACTTTCCATAAATTTTTCTTTATTTTTTTATCATTAAACTTTTCGTTTCCACTTTCATATCTTTATCTTTAGTTCTGTTTTTCGCCAGCCAGCGTTGAAAATCCTCAAAAGGCAGTTCTCTTGGCAGAACGAGTTCGTTATCCGACTGATTATCGCTTGCTTTAGTAAACTCGTTAGGCGAAAAGATGATGTAAAGAAAATTCTGTACCGACGATTTTTCGCAAGTCAGCGTATATTCATCCACAAATGTCATTTCTTTGTCGGCATGTTTTTCGGAGAAAAAAATGTATTCTTTTCCGGCTTTCACCTGCGTTTTCCCCGAAGCGTCGCCGCGATAGGGGAGAAGACAAAACACCGTTTGCATTTCGTCCATCAAATAAACGGCAAGATAACCTTCGACAGGCGTTTTGAAGAGGAGATAAAAATCATCGTTGTGTTTAAATTCATCGCTTTCGAATTTGCTTTCCGTGCCGTTTCGCAGGATTTGTGCGGTGAAATTGATTCCTGCGCCCTTTATTTCACGGGCTTTTCCGCATACCGAAACCGAAACTGTAAACATATCTTGCACGGTCGTAATATCGTACACCGGCGGTTTAGTGTCTTCAATCCATTCGCCTTTCACTTCACTACCCATTAATGCAAGAAATTGAGTATTCGACCTTTCGTTTTGATTTTCGATTAATGTGGTATTCTGTTGCGAAAGATTTGTTCCGAATTTATTTGCCAGCGCTTCTAATTTCGCACGTTCCAAAGCCGTCTGTTTAGCCTGCTCCAGAGTTACGTTTTCGGGCGCATTGTAGGTATATTCCCCACAGATGTTTACCGTTTTTTGAGCCAACATCACAGTGGGGAATATTATCCCTGCCAATAGTCCGTATATTAATTTTCGGCACATCATTCAAACGGAATTATTCGACTCCCAAGACTGCATCCAACTGTTCGTGCAAGTCTTTACCTTTTTCTTCCAAATCCTGACGGATAGCCTTTTTAGCCTTTTCCATCGCCACTTGCGAGTTATAAGCAATGCGTACAAGCACTTCTTTGTTTTTATCGCTTTTTGTTCGATAAGCTTCTACAACGGGAATTACTCTGCCTATACTCTGCGAAATCAAATTTTTGCTTGCCATAACGCTTTCGGTAATCGAAGCAGCCTGCTCGGCGGCAAGCTGTTTGTTGGCAACTGTGTTTTCAATCAACGCGATTACTTCGGTTTGAATTTGCCCGGCAAGGTTTTGCTTGGCTAATTCGAGCGCCTGTAGTTTAGCGGCGTCATAATTTTCACCGATAGACATAGCCTCGCTCATAAAGTATTTTGGATAAAGACCGGATTCGTCCCATTCCAACTGCATCAGATACGATCGGTCCAACTGCTTGTCGAGCGGCAAAGCTCCGGGGGAGACTAACCATCCCTCTTTGACAAATTTTTTTGCTTCATTTCGGGCCGCCTTGCTCGATTTTTTGTTCAATTCGTCTTTTCTCTGTTTCAAAGCTTCCTGTCGCTCTTTCTGTGATTGAGCGTTTACTACCACGGCAGAAGTCAAAACCATCGCTCCCACCACTACTAATAATACTAATAATCGTTTCATAAAATTTTACTGTTTAAATGTTTTATAATTTTAAAAATATTCTTTTTAACTCTTTGTTATTACTTCGGCAAGACATCTATTTTCGTCCTTATGAAAATTTTTTTTCTCTTAGATGAAAATTTTTTTTGATCTAAGAGAAAATTTTTTTTTGTCTTGATAAAAAAAAATTTTCGCCTATATGAAAATTTACAACCGCTTAGTTGTAAATAAACAGGCCGTCTTCCCCTGAAAAAAAAGACATACAGAAAGGAAAACGGAGATAGGTTTGTTTGTTTATTTAATTGATAATTATTATATTTCGCGCGCGCGACATTTAAAATGTGTGTGTGTGTGTGTGTGTGTGTGTGTGTGTGTGTGTGTGTGTGTGTGTGTGTGTGTGTGTGTGTGTGTGTGTGTGTGTGTTAGCATAATTCCATTAACTTCCAAATATTGGAAGTTAATAATACATAATAAGTTGTAAATTGCGGAAGTTGCCATATTCTTTGTTGTTGTTTTACAAAAACCGCTGCAAATGTAATTCAATAAATCAAATTATGCAAATATTCGGTTAAATCTTTTTTTTAGGGCGGAAGCGAATAGCCTTCTCCTGAATCCCTGATAAAACATAGATTTGAAAAATAATACATAAAATATCCTATTTTGCAACTTCCATATTACAATTATTTGTATTTTTGCACCATCAAAAAACAATAATCATCAAATTTTTTACTGTATTATGGATTTAATGCACGATATAATCGCAAGAGCGATAGCTAATAAACGCCGAATTGTACTGCCCGAAGGCGTAGAAAAACGCACATTGACAGCAGCTAACCGCTTAATCGCAGACGGAGTGGCAACAATTATCCTGTTGGGCGATCCGGAAGAAATAAAACGGTCGGCACAACTGCTTAATCTTCCCGAAATTGAAAAAGCAATCATCATCGACCCGCGCAAGCACGATAAAAAGGAAATCTACATCGAATTGCTCGTCAAGCTGAGAAAAAATAAAGGCATGACGCCTGAAAAAGCCGCTCAATTAGTCGAAGACCCTTTGTACTTGGGATGTTTAATGATTAAAAACGGCGACGCCGACGGCGAAATTGCCGGCGCACAAAACACGACCGGCGACGTCTTGCGTCCCGCGTTGCAAATCATCAAAACCGCTCCGGGCATCAGCGTCGTTTCGGGAGCATTCCTGATGTTCGTCCAAGATAAATTGTATGGCGACGACGGCGTTTTAGTCTTTGCCGACTGCGCGGTCATGCCCAATCCCGATGCAAAGGAATTGGCCGAGATAGCCGTGGCAACCGCCCGCACAACTCAGGCGATTGTCGGCGTAGAACCTCGCGTAGCCATGTTGAGCTTCTCGACCAAAGGAAGCGCCCGGCACGAACTCGCCGACAAAGTAATCGAAGCAACCCGTTTGGCAAAAGCCTTGGCGCCCGATTTATCCATCGACGGCGAACTGCAAGCCGACGCCGCTTTAGTTCCGTCGGTCGGCAACAGCAAAGCGCCCGGAAGTTCGGTTGCCGGAAAAGCCAACGTATTGGTATTCCCCAACTTGGAATGTGGCAATATCGCCTACAAATTGGTGCAGCGTTTGGGAAATGCAGAAGCGGTAGGGCCAATTTTACAGGGAATGGCAGCTCCCGTCAACGACTTGTCGCGCGGCTGTTCGGCAGACGACATTTATAAAATGGTAGCCATCTGCGCAAATCAGGCAATAAAACAAAAGATATGAGACAAAAGACAAACCCGCAATGACAGGGTTTATCTTATATCTTATGTCTAAAAACAAAGTTTACATTCTAAAAACAAATACATAAATGGCAGAAACAATAATAGAACCCATTGAAGCTTTCGGACTTTTCGCGAAAGACAAAAAGAAATCTTTATTCTCCAAAATTGGAGTAGTTGGCGCGGGACGGGATGGCCGTAACATTATCCGGTTGACTTCTTCCGCCGGATTGGAAGTCATTTTCATCGAAGTCAACCAAGAACGAATCGACTTCGCTTTTGAACGAATCAGCGAAGGCCTCGACAGCCGCATAGAAAATTGGGGACTGACGCCCACGGAAAAACGGGCAATTTTGGGACGAATCACCGGATCGACGGATTATTCTGCCTTGAAAGACTGCGACTTCGTCATCGAATGTATCCGTTTCGACAGCGAAACCGGCGAACGGGATACCCTCCTGCGGAAACAGGCTTTCATGGAAATAGAAAAAACAGTATCGCCCGAAGCCATCATTGCGACAAATGCCACTACGGTAGTTATCAGCGAATTGGCTTCCGAATTGAAACACAGGGAACGTTGCATAAGCCTTCATTTTCCGGTTGCCCACAGCGACGCCAAATTGTTGGAAATAGTGAAAGGAGTATATACATCGGAAGAAGTATATAATAAGGTATTGCTGTTTGCCAAACTGATTAAATATCAGACAATAAACGTACACGAAAACAGCGGATTGGTCAGCTTGCGCTTAGTCGTCGTCCTTTTGAACGAAGCCTGCCAAATGATGATGGAAAATGTATCCGCAATGGAAGATATCGACCGGCTGACGGTAACTGTTTACGGAATGCGCTTAGGCATTTTCCAAATGGCCGACTTAATCGGCATCGAAAAATTAGTTTGCCTGATGGAAGACATGTTCAACGAATACGGCGACAAAAAATACAAACCCAATCCCATTTTGTGGCGGCTCTACCGTACCCGGCAATTGGGAATCCGCACCGGAAAAGGATTTTACATTTACGAGAACAACAAACCGGTAGCGCCTAATCCGTTTTTCAAGTAACCGGAGAAATTAATAAACAAACAGACTACAAAAATGAAAATATTGGTATTAAATTGCGGCAGTTCGTCTATCAAATACAAATTGTTGGATATGGAAACCCGTGCAGCCTTGGCGCAGGGAGGGATTGAAAAAATCGGATTGACCGGTTCTTTCCTGAAACTCACATTACCCAACGGCGACAAAGTTATCCTCGAAGGTGAAATCTTGGAGCATCAGACGGGTATCGAATACATTTTGGGAGTAATAACAAGCGAGAAATACGGTTGCATCCGTTCGTTGGATGAAATCGACGCAGTAGGCCACAGGGTTGTACATGGCGGGGAAAAATTCAATTCAAGCGTTTTGATTAATGATGAAGTGATTCAGAAAATCATCGAATGTATTGATTTGGCGCCTTTGCATAATCCGCCCAATCTGAACGGGATATTGGCAATTAAAACCCTGATGCCGTCCGTTCCGCAGGTAGCCGTTTTCGATACGGCTTTTCATCAAACCATGCCGGATTATGCTTACATGTACGGGCTTCCTCATTCGCTTTACGAGAAATATGCCATCCGCCGTTACGGTTTTCACGGGACAAGCCACCGCTACGTATCCAAACGTGCTTGCGAATTTTTGGGCGTTCCGTACGAAAAACAGCGAATTATCACCTGTCACATCGGGAACGGAGCTTCGATTGCCGCCATACGGAACGGCGTTTCAATCGACACGTCTATGGGGATGACCCCCGTCGAAGGATTGTTGATGGGTACCCGAAGCGGCGATATTGATGCGGGAGTTCTCACCTACCTTATGGAAAAGGAAAACGTTGGATTCCAAGCTATTTCTACGATTGTCAATAAATATAGCGGCATATTGGGCGTTTCGGGCGTTTCTTCCGACATGCGCGAAGTATCGGCAGCCGTTAAAGAAGGAAACGAGCGGGCATTATTGGCGTTGAACATATATAATTATAAGATAAAGAAATACATAGGTTCTTATGCTGCCGCTTTGGGCGGAATAGATGTTTTGGTTTTTACCGGAGGCGTCGGGGAAAATCAAATAGAGACGCGCAAGATTGTTTGCGAAGACTTGGCGTTTATGGGTATCCAAATCGACGACACGTTAAATAAAATACGGGGAGAAGAAACGGTTATCAGCAGCGCCGGTTCGTTGGTAAAAATAGTCGTTATTCCTACGGATGAAGAACTTATGATTGCCTTGGATACCTTGAATCTGTTGGATTAATATCATTTAACGCAAGGCGAAAAATACTTAACACTAATTAAACGAAATAATTTGGCGAAAAAACAAAAGGGCTTTACCTTTGCAGAGTGGTTTTTTCATAATAGTATTAGATTTAAGGTTAACAAAGATTGGATTAGGGAGTTCGGGAGAATTCCCTTTTTCACTTTAAATGCCGGACGCTTTCCTTGTCTTTTTCCAATTGTTTTTGTAAGTCGTTCAGGTTGTGGAAAAACCGGTCGGGACGAAGAAAATCAATTAATTCCACGCAGATTCGTTTTCCATAGATATTTTCGTTAAAATCAAGGATATGCACTTCGATCCGTGATTCTCCCTGCAAAGATAAGGTGGGGCGTCGCCCGATATAAACCATTCCGTCATATTTTTTTCCGTCGAGACTCACGCAGCCGGCATAGACGCCCTCTTTGGGTATAAGTTTTTCTTTTTCAATAAGTTCAATATTGGCCGTAGGAAAGCCGATTGTTCGTCCTACCCGGTCGCCGGCAATTACAATTCCAACCAACGGGTAATTATAAGCTAACATTCCGGCGGCTTTTTTCACCTCTCCTTCCTGCAATAAATGCCTGATAGTTGTTGAACTAAAGGAAGAAACGGAATCATCGGGCAGTTTTCCGGCTTTATCGACGGTTAGCCCATACATCCGGCCGAATGTAAGGTAATGTTCGAACGTATCGCGTCGCCCTTTTCCGAATCGATGATCGTAGCCAATCAATAAAAACTTGAGTTTCAATTGTTCTCTCAACACTTGCCGGATAAAATCTTCGGCGGTGATTTCGGAAAATGCTTGAGTAAAGCGGATAACGTAGCAATAGTCGATTCCGGTAGAAGCCAAACGGTCGATTCTTTCGTCGAACGAATTTAGTAATGCTACCTGAAAGTTCTTGTCCAATATTTTTTTAGGATGGTTGGAAAAAGTAATGAGGGAAGACGGCAAGCCCAACAAAGCGGCCTTATCTTTCAACTGTTCAATAAGATAGCGGTGTCCCCGGTGAACGCCGTCGAAAAAACCGGTAGTTCCGGCTGTTTCTTTCTGTATTTCGCTAAAATCATTAATATCAATTACCTTCATAAATGATTTGATTAATCATCGTGATGATTCGGCGTCGAAAGGGTTTTTCAGGTTTTTATAGGAAGATAAATCGGCTTCCGCCGCCCCGATTTTCAATTTGGCTTTTATCCGGACAGGAATTTTATTTTCGTCGTCGCTTATCCATACTTCCATCGAATTTTTAGATGCATTAAATGCTTCGGCAGCAACGTCAATGGTTAATTTGAGCGTTTTATATTTTTTACCGTCTTTTTTTATTACGGCTTGCTCTGCATAGCGAATGATGATATTGTTTTTCCTTTTTCCTACGAAAGTAGTGAATTTGAACGAATCGCCTTTTTTTATTTCCGAATAATCCAATGCGCGAACAAAGAGGAAAATATTCAGGATGTCTATTCCCAAATTATCGGCGATCAGGATAGTGTCGAACCGGATTTCTTCATTGCGTTTGCGCTTTATCGACACTTCCGAATATTCGGGCGTGTATTCACGGATAATGAGTTCCTCTTTAAAATGAGTATTTCCCTCATTAACAACCCTGTCGTGAAAAAGTGGGATAAGATAGGGGATGCTTGCATAGGAATTTAGCGTATCCCTGATTTTGTAGATTTTATCGAAGAAAGAGGTCGTTTTGAAGAGGAGGGAAGATTGATAAGCCTCCGATTCGTTGTAGTCGGTTACGTTTATCCGGTATTTGGCGGTTCCGGCTTTCAACATGACCAATCCGTACTTGTAACGGATATCGTAGTTGAGTTCTTCCCCATTTTGGAACGGTATTTTTTCCGTTTGGGCGTAAAAAACTTGAACATACCAAACGAAACAGATTACAATTCCCGAAAATCGAAAAGCATTAAAGCCTCGGCATTCCGGACATGGAAGATGTGCGCGTCGAATTTGAATTTCGTTGATTTGCATTTTGCTCATTTCTTTTAGGTTTTTTTTCTACCGGTTTATTTTTTGTTATTTCCAACGGTTTCTGCTTTTCGAACGGAAATTCCTTTATATTCCAATTTTGTTCGAATTCGCTGAATTTCCTGATCTCAAAGAAAGAATGGTAATAATAGACGGATTCCGATTGCCGTTTTTCGGCATAATTTCCCGCATCCCACTTTCCGTTGCCGTTTACATCGTCGATATAACGCAAATAATATTTACCCGGTTTTATATTTTCAAAAATCAATTCGCCATCATAAAGCGCCGATTCTTTGACGATTTTGTCCGATCCATCCAATAATTGTCCCCAACCGGGGCCTTCATTTCCTTCGATTATCACATACAAATGGCCATATTCTTCCTCGTCAGGCGTTTTCAATTTGGTTTCTACCGAATTATTCCATTTATTGTAAATACTGTAAATGGCTGCCGAATCGATTTTTACCTGATATTCCTGTCCATAAGGCCAATTTTTAAATACATAATAAAGCCGGGGATTCAGGCTATCCCTGATAAGCGGGAAATCCCGGTCTTCCCACAGCGTATCTACCTTCTGTTGAAAGCAAATAGCGGGAATATCCAAGGCAGGAAGCGGTTCCGAAAAGGTGATTTTTAACGTGTCGTACACATTCATCATACCGGACGGCGTTATTTCGACGCCCAGAAAATCGATTTTTGCCTCTTTATCTTTGGAAGAAACTTCCCGTTTTCGAAAAATGGCCTGCAAAGTATCTACACGGGTAATCAACTGATTCAGGCTGTCATCGACGCAGTAAGTTACTTCCATTCTCAACGTATCTCTTTTATACACAAGGGAGTCGCTTATCCAATAGGTAATGCTTTTTCTGTCGGGCGAAAATTCACGGATGAACCGGTCGTTTTCCGGGTTATTTTCCGTCAGGTGCAAATCGGGCGGTAGAGCCTTTTCCGAATTAAAATGAAGGATAAAACGCTTTTCGTCCGGGCGTTCGATTTTGGAAAAATATTGCGGTTCAAACTCTTCCCTAAACAGAAAAAGTTTTACATCATCCGGAGTAAATCGGGTATATTGAATTTCCCGAATCGTATCGACGGTCAAACTGTCTTTCCATATAGTATCCATGCGGATAGCCGGTTCGAAAGACGGAACAATTAAACTGTCGCAGAAAGCAATCGCTTCGCCCGGTTGGTCGAATTTGAAATTTCGGTTCATATCCGTCAGCGCGAAAATCCGGTAAGCGCCGGGCGCGACATTGCGAATCCAAAACATTCCCCGGTCGTTGGTTTGCGAAGTGCGCATGAAAGGGAGAGAGGTAAAAGCCGAATCTTCCCGGTTGACATGCAGTCCGATCATCACATTCGGCATCGGTTCCAAATTTTCGGCGTTCAGCAAGATTCCCGAAATAATCAAAGAATCGAGGATAGCGCCGGTTGAGAAAGCAAAAGAAAAGCCTTCGATAGGATTTTTTTCGTTGTTATCCACAATAGCGTCCGTAAAATCGAATGTATAAGTCGTATTGGGAATTAACGAATCTTTTAATTCTACGGTAATTTTGCGACCTACCGCCCGGATAACCGGCGATTTTTGCTGAGGCGGCGTGATAATTACTTTTTCCGAAGGTTTTTCGATGCTGATAAACTCATCGAATTGGATTTCAATTTTGTTTCCTTTAAATTCGATTGCATCCCGCGCCGGTTTGCTGGCGGTGAATTGCGGCGGCTTTACGTCGTAATCGCCTCCGGAAGGATTGCCTATACTTGCACAAGCATACAATCCGCTTATTATCAACAACAAGTAAACGGCAATGAATAAACTGTTTTTTATAAAACGAATGAGCGGCATTACAAGCAAATTCCGAATAATTTTAATTTTGCCTGCAAAGTTAGCATTAAATTTCCAGTTACACGCAAACTGATAAAAATTTGCCAGCAATTCCGGGAGTAATTAAAATTTCGTACTCCTTGTATCCAGCGAGAGAAAATAGCAAAGTCTTCCCCTCTTGCATTAAGATTACACAAGTAAAGCCAAAAAAATACCAAAAACTGTTAATCTATCTGTTTCGTAAAAAAACGATTAGGTGGTGCTTTAAAAAGTATGCTGATATAAAGTAATGACAATGAGGGAAAAAGTAGTATTTTTCCCCTATAAATTTTGCAAGATATTTTTATGCGGTTGTGTGTAATTGAGAATTTCATGCTAACTTTGTAAAATGAAAATAAAGATAGAACTTTATTGCCCCCATTGTCATAGAACAAAGGTAAAGAAAAATGGCAAAAAACACTCGGGAAAGCAGACTTATTTGTGCAAACATTGTGGACGCCAATTTACAGGCGACCATGCATTAGATTATAAAGGCTGTCATTCGTCGATAATAAAACGTATTTTACTGATGATGGTTCGCGGTATTGGAGTTAGAAATATATCTGTAATAGAGGGAATTAGTGTAGTTAAGATATTGTCGGTATTAGTCAAATCGTATTATTAAATTAAACCGAAATGCAATCATTAAGCATCATTGGAAGTGGATGAGTTTTGGACTTATGTTGGAGAAAAGAAAAATAAAGTGTGCTTGATTTATGCATACGACAGAGAATGTGGAGAAATTGTATCCTTTGTATGGGGTAAACGGGACTTAAAGACA
>JAISNS010000166.1 GCA_031276105.1 Dysgonamonadaceae bacterium | reverse complement strand
TTGCCCAATCCGTCTCATCTGCGTATTGGTAAAAGGAAACGTAATTTTTGGGCTAATCTCTTGGCTAATCCCGTATTTCTTTGTTCCTTTGCGCTTTTTACAAAGAGGGCGGGCGGGTTGTGGTGGTGTGTGTGTGTGTGTGCATAATTCCGTTAACTTCCAAACTTTGGAAGTTAAGAATATACAATAAATTGTTATTTACGGAAGTTGCCATATTTATTGTTACTGTTTTACAAAAACCGCTGCAAATGTAATTCGTTTTCTCGAATTGCGCAAATGTTTTTGAGAAAAGTTGACGACTTAACGGGTAATTTGTGCGCTAAACTAAGCGGTACAAGCCGCCCGGAAGACACTGCACGATTCCTTTCATTTCCAAATCGAACAACAGCGGGGCCAATCGGCTGATGGGAAGGTTCAGTTGAATACACAGGATATTGAGTTGCATGTTTTCGTTCCGTCCAAGCAGCGTTACAACCGCTTGTTCTTCCTTGTTCAAATCAATAAGACAGTCGCGCTGGACGGCAACCGGCGCTTTATGTTCTTTTTCCCAACACATTTCCCTGAAAATATCTTCGGCGCTCGTAATCAGGGCTGCCTGCCGCGATTTAATCAAAGCATTGCATCCGTCCGAATATACATCCGTCGCTTTCCCCGGAATCGCAAACACATCGCGATGATAAGAATCTGCAATCCGGGCAGTTATAAGCGCTCCGCCTTTCGTTGCCGATTCCACAACAACCGTACAGTCGGCCACACCTGCTACAATCCGGTTTCTTTTCACAAAATTTTGACGGTCGGGATTAGTTCCCGAAAGGAAATCGGTCAATAAACCGCCGTTTGCAAGCATCTCGGCAGCCGTATTCCGGTGAACGGGAGGATAAATACGATCCAACCCATGCGCCAAGACTCCCACAGTGGGCAACCCTTCGCGTAAAGACGCTTTGTGCGAATGAATATCAATTCCGTAAGCCAATCCGCTTACAATCAGCGTATCCGGATAAACGTGTGCAATATCATGAATCAGTTTATCGGTGATTTCTTTTCCGTAAGGCGTAGCATTCCGGGTACCCACAAAACTGATAATTTTTCCGGCATTGAGCGAAGCATTGCCCCGGTAAAAAAGCAGGATGGGCGCATCTACACAGTCTTTCAATCGTTGCGGATAGGCTTCGTCTTTGATATACAAAGGAATAATCTTGTTTTTATGGAGGAAGGACATTTCCTCTTCGGCACGCTGCAATACGTCCGGTCGGCGAATTTCGGCGATCACTTTCCGCGAAACACCCGGAATTCGTTCTAATACGGAAGCTTTTTCTTTAAATAAGAGGGAAACATCGCCTAAAACATCAATGATTTGCCGGGCGGTGATATTACCGATCCCTTTTACAAGCGTTATTCCGATTTGGTAAAGTAAATGCCTGTCGGTCATAGTTGTATCGTTTATAAAAATAAGTTTTATCAATTGGTTAATCAATGGCGGCAAAGGTAAAACAATTATTTCTAAAATGAAATAGCATTTGACCGGTTTACCGATTTTTTTTGTAGAACTTTAGCGCATCTGCCTCCTGCAATTTTAGCGGATTCACAAAAAAAACTGTAAAAAGCGGTTCAAAATTAATGATAATCAGATTTTAAACCGTACCTTTGCCCCGTTTTATTTATGACATCATAAAGTCTAACTTATTAATTAACAAATTATTTAAAAACATGAGTGAAGAATTGAACAAAGAAGAAACAGTAAACGCCGAGGAAATTCAAGAAACACCGGCGGCTGTTGAAACAACTCCTTCCATTGAAAATGAAGAAGTTGTAGTAATCGAAGCAGAAACGCCGGAAGTAAAACCGGAAAATGAACCGGCAAAACCGGAAGAAACGCCGAAAGTGAAAACAACGGTTGCCCCACGGGAAAATTTTGATTGGGAAACCTATGAAAAAGGAGAGTCTTACAGCGACGTAAGCAAAGAACAATTGATTGAAACTTACAACAAATCGTTAAGTAAAATCAATGATCGTGAAGTAGTTGTCGGAACAGTTACGTCTTTAAACAAGCGGGAAGTCGTAGTAAACATCGGCTACAAATCCGACGGTGTGGTTTCGATGAACGAATTTCGTTACAATCCCGACCTGAAAGTAGGCGACGAAGTGGAAGTCTATATTGAAAGTCAGGAAGACAAAAAAGGACAGTTAATCCTTTCGCACAAAAAGGCGCGTGCAGCCCGCTCTTGGGACAAGATAACCGCCGCCCTCGAAAACAACGAAATCATTAAAGGCTACGTAAAATGCCGCACCAAAGGCGGTATGATTGTAGATGTATTCGGCATCGAAGCATTCCTGCCGGGTTCGCAAATCGACGTCAAACCGATTCGCGATTACGACTTATTTGTGGATAAAACAATGGAATTCAAGGTAGTAAAAATCAACCAAGAATTCAGGAACGTGGTTGTTTCACATAAAGCCCTTATCGAAGCCGAATTGGAAAAACAAAAGAAAGACATTATCGCCAAGTTGGAAAAAGGACAGGTATTGGAAGGCATTGTCAAAAACATCACTACCTACGGCGTATTCATCGACTTGGGTGGCGTAGACGGATTGATTCACATTACCGACTTGAGTTGGGGACGGGTTGTGCATCCGGAAGAAGTAGTCAAGTTAGACGAAAAAATCAATGTCGTTATCCTTGATTTCGACGACGAAAAGAAACGAATTGCCTTGGGATTAAAGCAATTGACGCCTCATCCGTGGAATGCTTTGGACGAAAACCTGAAAGTCGGCGATATCATCAGAGGAAAAGTAGTCGTGATGGCCGATTATGGCGCATTCATCGAAATAGTTCCCGGCGTAGAAGGACTTATCCACGTATCCGAAATGAGTTGGACGCAACATTTGAGAAGCGCCCAAGATTTCATGAAAGTAGGCGACGACGTAGAAGCGGTTATCTTGACATTAGACCGCGACGAACGGAAAATGTCGTTGGGTATCAAACAATTGAAAGCCGATCCGTGGGAAGATATCGAAACTAAATACGCAATCGGAAGCAAACATACAGCCCACGTTCGCAATTTCACCAACTTCGGCGTATTCGTGGAAGCCGAAGAAGGCGTTGAAGGCCTGATCCACATCTCCGACCTTTCGTGGACAAAGAAAATCAAACATCCGAGCGAATTTACGTCTATCGGCGCTACGATCGAAGTACAGGTACTGGAAATCGACAAGGAAAACCGCCGTTTAAGTTTAGGACACAAGCAAGTAGAAGAAAATCCGTGGGATGTATTCGAAAGCCTGTTTACGCTCGGTTCCATTCACGAAGGCACCATTATTGAAGTGTTGGACAAAGGCGCCGTTATTTCCCTTCCTTATGGCGTAGAAGGATTTGCCACTCCGAAACATTTAGTTAAAGCAGACGGTTCTTCCGCCCAAATAGACGAGAAAATGAGTTTCAAAGTAATCGAATTTAATAAAGATTTGAAACGGATTATCCTCTCTCACAGCCGTATTTTTGAAGATGAACAACGCGAAGCGAAAAAAGAAATAGCCGCGGCTAATGCAGAAAAGAAAACGGCGAAAAAAGCAAAAAAAGCGAAAGAAAAAGAAGAAGAAATCCCGACACAACCGGTTATGGAAAAAACGACTTTGGGCGATATATCCGAATTGGCTGAATTAAAGGAAAAAATGGACGGCGAAAACGAAAAGCAAAGCTAAATCAACGCTAAAAGCAGAGCAATTGAAGTTGTGTCGACAAAGTCTGTCATAAAAAAGACTTTTGACACAACTTCTTTTTTTAGAAGGCTTTGAATCCCATAATCTCGCGTACCTCCCTTAATGTTTTGCCTGCGCTTTCGCGGGCTTTTTCCGCACCTTCGCGCGTTACTTTCCGGAGATAAGCATCGTTGCCTTTAATATCGTTGATTCGTTCGCGGATAGGCGTTGTTACGCGGATAATATCTTCGGCCAACTGTTTTTTGAAATCCCCATAACGGATTTCCGCCCGGTTCCACAAATCGTTGTAATGTTGCCACGTTTCCGGCGAAGATACCACGCGCATAATCGTGAACAAATTCTCAATACATTCGGGTTTAGGCGCGTTCAAACCGGCGGGGCCGTTGTCGGTTAATGCTTTTTTTACCTTTTTTTCGATGACCTTCGGTTCATCGACCAGATAAATACAGTTACCTTCCGATTTACCCATTTTGCCGCTTCCGTCCAAGCCGGGAATTTTAATCAATTCTTGCCCGAAATTGTAAGCCGCCGGCTGTTTGAAATATTCGACGCCGTATTTGTGATTGAATCGCAGCGCATAATTGCGAGTCATTTCCAGATGCTGTTCCTGATCCTTTCCCACCGGAACATAGTCGGCGTTGTGAATCAGAATATCGGTCGCCATTAAAACCGGGTAAGTCAACAAACCCGCATTCACGTTGTTCGGATTCTGTCGCGCCTTTTCCTTGAAAGAAACGGTTTTTTCCAATTCGCCCAGATAAGCGTGCATGTTCAACAAAAGATAAAGTTCGGCGATTTCAGGCACATCGCTTTGGATGTAAAGCGTTGCCTTTTCCGGGTCCAATCCGCAAGCTAAGTATTCGGAAAGGACATTCCCGACATTGACATGCAGGAGCGCCGGATCGGGATGCGTAGTTAAAGAATGCCAATCGGCAATGAAAAAGTAACATTTGTTTTCTTCCTGCATTTTGAGGAAGTTAATTAATGCGCCATAATAATTACCTATGTGCAGGTTGCCTGTCGGCCGGATTCCACTTAATACTGTTTTCATAAAAATTGAGAATTGAAAATTCAATTTTTGTTTGCAAAGGTAAGTTTTTTTGAGCGAAAACCGTCATAATTCTTCCATTTTTCAAGCTATTTTTTTCCCGGCAAAAGCAACGGCAAGCAAGGCAATTCGGTGTTTATCGCCTGCGTAACGCTCGTGATATTTTTTTTCTTTGATTTGCGTCAATCCTTCGGCAAGCAATCTTTCGGTGGTTCCGCGACCGGAATATTTGACTTCGGCGATAACAATTCGTTCGCCCCACGTCCATACAGCGTCGAGCCGCCCTTTATCAGTCGAAACTTCGGCTTCTACTTTAAATCCCAGCATGTTGAGCCATACCAAAAGCATTGAATGATAGTAGGCTTCACGCGGCAAATGCAATTGATAGGGAATACGGGCAAACAATGCTTTTACGCACTGTTCAAACGAAGTAATATTGCCGTCAAAAAGGGCGTGCAACATCTGACTGCGCATAGTTGACGTCCCTGAATCGGGAAATGAGGCAAAACTCCCCACCAAATGTTCCATCATGGCTTGACGCACCTCTTCGTTGGGAACTTCCAAAGTAAAGTTGCGTTGTTGCGAAAAAACATCAGGCGTTACTTTTTTGATAGTCAGATAACCGGTTTGAAACAGCAACAATTTGGTATCGATCGTTTGTATATTGAATTTGTCAAATTCCGGTTCCTGCATCTGAACAGGTTCGGTGATCAGGCGCACTTCATTGTGCTCCTTAATCAAGTTGACCAAAAAAGTAGGCGTTCCGGTAGCAAACCAGTAGTCCTTAAAAACTTTCTCCGTGAACATCAACAAAGTTGAAAAAGGATTGTAAACAAACAATTTGCCGTCCCATGAGTAGCCGTCGAACCAGCGGCGTATCCGGTCAAGCAGTTCTTCACGGGTGATGTGGTTGTACTCAGCCATTTCACGAATATAATCCGCAAAATTGGCTTCCATT
>JAISNS010000124.1 GCA_031276105.1 Dysgonamonadaceae bacterium | reverse complement strand
GCTTCGGTTCACATCAAAGGAGTGTTTAACAGCTTAGTGGAAAAGTTCAATCCGCAAAAACATCATGTCCTGTTCGAGTTTCATCAGGGCACGGAATTGCGCAAAGAGCTTTCGACGGTAACGGTGGACATTCTGGGATTGGCCGATTCGGGTATTTCCATTGCACAGGTCGTCGATGTGAAGAGCGGTTCGGTCAACGATTTGCTTACGCCGGGGCGCAACCTGAAAATCACCGGACACAAGATTAAAGTCGAGGGCGACAAACCGGGCGTAGGTATCCTCTTCCGCAGTCAGGACGACCCGGATGCAACGTTTCCGGTGGAAGCGGACGATATTGTAGTCAATAATCCTTCGGAAGTGATGATCGTTATTCCCGATTTGATTACGGATACGTACAAACTGGAAATCACGACGCAGTACACAAGCAGTACGGTCAGGGTGTTGAATGAGCCGCGTACCGCTGTTTTTGATAAAATCCTGACAGTGGAATGATCCGGTCTGTATGGCCGGTCGATACAGTACTGTATTGACGACCGATACAACGCTGTATCGACGACCGAGATTCTCTGAAGCCCCTGTCATCCCGTGCTTGACACGGGATCCCCTGAAGCCCCCCTGTCATCCCGCGCTTGACGCGGGATCCCCTGAAAGACACAGAGCATTTAATCAGAGGATTGCGGGTCAAGCCCACAATGACAAGGTTGGGGAAAGGGTGCGAAACGCGAAAGGAGAGAAACAAACGGCGTCAGCCCTCCCCCTCCCTTTGTGGGGAGGGGGTCGGGGGGAGAGGTGAAAGTGAATTAAGAATTAACAATTATAAATTTATAAACAACAATTACAATGAGAACAAAAATTTTAGTATTATCAACAGCGCTTCTTTTAAGCGCTAACCTGCGCGCACAAGTAAGGGGGCGAAAGCTATACATGGTCGATACCGTCCAAAACCCTCGGCACCGACTATGAGATTTCAAGTACGTCCGGCACAACAACCAATATTACATTTAAGACCATTGGCGCTTACACGGTGACGGCGACCGTAACCTCACCCATTTTTTCCACTCCCATAGCAAAAACCGCGTCCGTAAACGTAACCGCTACCGGCGGCATTTCTCCCAACAAACTCAACAGTAACTACGGGATTGTCGGGGCGGCTTGCTTGGATGTAAAGAAAAACAAACAGCCTGCCACTCAGAGCCAAGCAGCTTTTGATGAGCGTATTAATGCTTTTGCCGATGGCAATTATGAAAAGACTTACAAATTTGTTCATACTGCCGCTTATTCCAATTTGAGTTTGGATTATATCGACCCTGCGAATCTTGTGGAAGCGATAACTGTTTATCCTCCTGCATCTGCTGCGGCCAGCGGAACTGCTGTTGATTCCTATTATGAAAAAGAATTTAAGATTAGATTCAGGTCAGACATACAGGATTTGGTTCCTGACGACGGAGATTCTTTGACTGTCAAGCTGATTGCAAGTTATAAGCCGGATGGCTCAACCGAAACCAAACTAGCTTATCTAGAAATTCGCGTGGAGGATGGGACTTGCGTATGTCCTGCAAAAATAAGCGCTACGGAATGGAAAAATTTCATGTGTCATAATTTGGGTGGTTTGGATATTATTTCGCCTTCACAAATAGCTACTCGCGCTCATCACGGCGACTGGTATATGTTTGGGGCAAAGACTGTTTCCATGGCAAATACGCCGGCTAATGATACTAACGAGACTTGGACTAATGATAATGCTCAGAATGGTAGCGCCAATTGGACTAATAACGGTACTCCTCCCTGTCCTGCCGGCTGGCTGGTGCCTATGGAATCCGAGATGCGTGGCCTTATAAATAATAATACAAAGCTAAAAGAGGCGCGAAGCGGCGGTTATTTACCGCGCTTTGCGCCGTTTTTAGTTTTTAGCTTTTAGTTTAAAAATATCCGCTTAATCCGTGTCATCTGCTTCCCATTGGTTTGGCTTAACGAGAGTTGCGTCATCGAGACCGTCGGTTAATTGGATTATTTTCAGCATTGTTAAAGAATTAAGCATGTAATCTGAAAATTGTTCATCCAAGTAATCGGACGATTTTATGATGTAATCTTCAAAAGCCTTAACTTTAGCAAGTATGTTTTTCCCGTCTTCTCTTGTAAAAGGAATAAGTAAGATATACAAAAAGTAGCTGTATTCAAAATAGGTAATGGGTTGCTTCTCGTTGGCTAACAACGTTTCCATTTCGGCAAGAATCGTTTCTCTTGTATCCGTATATTTTTTATCTATAAGTAAATGCTGATAGTTAATTAATTGAATCAAAAAATAATCGGGATATTGGCGGGAATATGTTTCTAATAATTCCACAAAATATGTTTTCTTTTCTCCTTTCCAATAGAACAATTCCAAGAAACAGACAAGCGGTTTACCTGCAAATTGTTTTTGAAATGTTTCCAACAGCGTTTTTGCGTCTTCGTCTTCGTCCATAATAGCGTCGAAGGTATCAAAAAACAGATCGAGAGTGGCCTCTTCCTCACCTTCCGGTATGCCGGCAAGAAGACTGTTTGGAAATTCATCAGCATCGACAAGCGGATGACTCATCCTTTTTTCCAAAATTTCTTTCTGTTCATCAACTTCTTCGGGGGTAACTTCATTTTCCATTAAGATAGTGGATAAAACGTATATGGCTTTTATATCCTCTTTATTGTTTTCGTCGTATTCAGAAAACTCATGGGCTCTAATTCTTTTTCCTACAAATTCTGCAAGTAATTTCTTTTGTTCGGCATTCTCCAAAACCGAAAATTTATCTGTAAGCAGCTTTAATTCGGCCATTTCCGCATCATCATCGTCATCGTCGTCGTATTCATCCTCCTCGTCGAAATCATCATCCAGATTCAAAAAATAGTGATAATTTCCTTCGCCTACCGCTTTCTTCAATTGATTTAGAATTTGTTTTTCGCGAGTGGGACTGTCTCCTATCGAATTGATATATAGCGGCTTGCCATCCGATCCTCCACACGGTATTTCTATCAACGGGATATCGTCGGTATCTTCTTCCAGAAAAAAACGGGTGGTTTGCGTAAAATCACGATGAGGCTCAAAACCCAACTCTTCTGCATATTCTAAGGCCGAATAAATAATATTGTGCGCTAATTCGTATGAAGTTTCAATAAATTTGACTTCTTCCGTATCTATTTTTTCCATCAACAGGTACACCGGAACATTGAATAAATAATAGGAGTCTTTTATTCCCAAACATCCTAAATCGGCATAATAAATACAAGCGGTTACATTCCCTGTCGTATGTTGCCGGGCAATAACGATACAAGCCAAGCGGCTTTTTTCCCAATCTTCATTGATCCAACATTTGTATACGGGCAGTTTTACGGCTTTTTGACGAATGTATTTTTCCGCACTCAACGGTTGATTTTGCTTTGAGTCTTTGTTTTTTGACATGATTGTAATATTTTTTTGTAAAAGTAATATTTTATTTTTGATCGTATTTCCATTACTCCAATAATTTATCAAAGAGCATGTCTAAAGAATGGGAATCAATTTTTTTTGCCGTAATGATTTTATTCTCATCCAGTACATAAACACTTGGAGTAGAAGTTGTATCGTAAAAATGCCAAAAAAGCGATTCCCGTTTAGGATCCCATAAATTATGCCAATGTTCGCCTTCAAGGTGATTCTTTTCTACAAAATCCAACCATTCTTTCCGGTCGTCGATGATGCAAACTGCCGCGACATCCAAGCCTTTAGCCGCATATTTTTTATAAATTTTTTCGTAAACTTCGGGAGTCATTTGGACGCAATGACTGCACGACGGTTCATAAAAATAAAGCAAAGTATATTTTTTACCTGCATCATAAAGTTTTATTTGCCTTCCGGTTGAATCCTGCAAATCCATATTGTAGGCTTTCATCCCAATCCGGTTGTAACGCAACTTGTTGTATTCAAACTCAATATTGGCGTGAAACGTAGAATCTCCCCAAGTAACAAGCCCTTTGTGATAATAATCTTCCACTAATTTTGCCCAGATATTTTCCATACCCATGATTTTGCTTTTTAACGAAAAATCAAGGAGCCGGTTCATCATCAATTGAAACGTAATACTGTCGCCCATAGCTTTGGCAACGAGACGGGAAGCGGCGGTCGCCAAAGAATCGGGATGTTGTTCAATCTGTTTTTCCATGTATTCCGTTACTTTTTCCGGAAAATAATTAGTCCACCAAAACCGGTAATCCTGCAAATCAATATTGTCGAAAAAATGTTCCTTTTGGTATTGAAATTCCCGGTCATATTCTTCCTGCGTTTGAGGAACCGGATAAGGCCCTGTGATTACCGGCTTAATTCCCCGCAAAAAACGGCCAATCCATTGATCTTTGTAACGATCAATGATGCCCGTTTGGAATCGTTCGACCTCTTCATTTAAATTGTCTAATTGTTTTTGGATGTTTTCCCGGTTTTTCTCTTTTTCTTTTTCGGAGAAAGCTTGATATTGAGCATAGATTTGTTCGCGTATCACTTTCTTTTCATTCAAATAGACGATCCACGATTGAAAAGCTTCCGACTGTTCTGCTCCGACGACCTGCGTATGTTTGGAAATCTCCGTTGTATCGGCAATCGTTATGGATAAAGTCTGATCGTCGGACAGCAGGAAATCAACGTATTGCCGGCTGTTTAGAATAAGTAGGTAAAGTCCTTCCCTGTATTTTTTCTCCCTGTGAAAAACGCCTTCACTTTGCGGGGATAAATGAATGGAATCCTGTTTGTAAATTCCTCCGTTGAAATAATAGCAAAGGAAAATTTTCTGCTCATATAGTTGCGGAATTTTCACGTCGATCCGTACCGAATCGTTAGCGGGAAAAACCGGAATAAAAGAGGCAAGAATAAATGCAAGCGATAGAAGAAAGCGTTTAGATTTCATTTGTCTGTTGTTTCAACCATGTTTTCTCTTCTTCCGACAGGAAGGGCGACAAAGATTCGTACACTTTTTGGTGATAAGCATTTAGCCAACCGGTTTCCGCTTCGTTCAATAGCGAACGGTCGATGAGTTTTTTATCAATGGGACAGAGCGTTAACGTTTCAAAAGCATAAAAATCGCCGAATTCCGTCGTTTGGTCGTGCCGCGTGAGAATCAGATTTTCGATGCGAATGCCGTAAGCATTTGTCCGGTACAATCCGGGTTCGTTGGAAGTGAGCATTCCCGGCTGAAGCAATGTAGGATTGTATTCCATCCGGATGTTTTGCGGCCCTTCGTGCACGTTCAGGAAAAATCCGACGCCGTGACCCGTTCCGTGCATGTAGTTCGTTGCATTTTGCCACAGGAATTGCCGGGCTAAAGCATCTAATTGCATACCGGTGGTTCCGCGGGGAAAACGGGCGGTTGCCAAAGCGATATGCCCTTTCAGCACGTTTGTGTAATCTTTTTTCATTTCCGGGGAAACGTTGCCGACGGCCAGCGTGCGGGTAATATCCGTTGTTCCGTCGAAATATTGCGCTCCCGAATCGACCAGCAAGATGCCTTCCGGCAGAATCGTAGCATTGGTTTCTTCGGTTGCCCCGTAATGCACAATGGCGCCGTGAGGGCCGTATCCGGCAATGGTTCCAAAACTTTCGCCGACATAATGCGCCTGTTCGCTGCGGTAACGGCGAAGTTTCCGGCTGATGTCCAACTCTGTTACCGTTTCTCCGGCAGCCAATGTTTTTTCCAAGTCTATCAGGAACTTGACCAGCGCCACGCCGTCGCGTTGCATGGCGTTCCGGATACCGGCTATTTCCGTTTCGTTTTTGATGCTTTTCAGTTGATCGGCCGGATGAACGTTTGTTTCAATGACGGAAACGGTTTCGGGAATGGCCGTATAAAGTTGATAATTAATTTTGGCCGGCGTTACCAATAATTTAGTGCCGGCAGGAATCTGTTTTACATAACCGGTTATTTTCTCATAATCAGCCAATACGACGCCTTCTTCCGTCAGGTAGTCTCGAACTTCCTGCGTCAATTTTTCAGGTTTGATAAACAAAACGGTTTCTTTTTCGGAAACGGCGGCGAAACTTACGGCTACCGGATTGTATTCCACATCGTTTCCCCGCAGGTTGAAGAGCCATGCAATCGTATCCAAAGCCGCCAGAATTGTTTGTTCCGCTCCTTCTTTTTGAATCGCTTGCACGGTTTGTTTGATTTTTTTCCGTGCCGACATTCCGGCAAACGGTTCCGTCAAAATAAACGTGTGATTGCCCGGAATTGCCGGGCGGTCGTTCCAAATAGAATCGTAAGGAGCAAAAGCGCTGTTCACCCGGATGTTTTTTTTCGTAAAAAATCGAATCAGCGATTGGGCTTCGGAGGCGGCAAAGACAGCGCCTTCGATACCGACCGTATCTCCGGTCGACAATTCGCCGGCCAACCAGTCGGTGAAGGTGGGCGTATCGGGCAATCCCATTTTGAACAACCGGATATCCGTTCCCTGCAACTGATCGGCTGCTTGCAGAAAATAACGCGAATCGGTCCACAGACCCGCTTTATCGGTTGTAACGACTACGGTTCCGGCCGATCCGGAGAATCCGGAAATCCATTTTCGGGTTTTCCAATGTTCGGGAGTATATTCGCTGATATGCGAATCGGTTGAGGGGATAATACAAGCCCGGATATTACCGGCTTTCATAGCTTCACGCAGAAGCTCAATTCTTTTGTTAACTGTCATGTTCTCGATGTTTTTTAGCTATTAATTCTTCCCAGCAAAGCCAGAGGACGAAAATGATTGTATAATAAATGTACCTGAAAATACCGTCGTGCAAAGAATCGAATTTATCGGGATGACCATTGGTCAACAGGGTGATGGAACCGATTCTTATAATATTGTATATCGTTAAAACGATGCATCCCATGGGGATATACCACAATTTCTTTTTCCATGGGCCGAAATAGCAAGCCATCACTCCGGAAAATATGCCCATTTGTTTGATTCCGATGCATCCCCAGATGATACTGATGCTTATACCTCCTTCGGGAAAGTACAAGCGATAATCTTCTGTAACTAAGTTTTCCGTATGAGGGAATAAATGAATAAACCATGAAGCCGAAATAGTTAGCCAACGACAAGCCGTAAAAAACCATTCCGGTGTAATATTTTTCCCGAAAAAATAGATATATTCACTTTCCATATCGCCGCTTATAGCGATTTTCCACAGTCCCCAAAAAAAGAAAAGCAGAAATAGAAAAAACAAAACTCCGGTGTAAGGATCCGGAAACGGGATAATTTTTTTTATTTTATTGCTTAACAACGACATTTT
>JAISNS010000074.1 GCA_031276105.1 Dysgonamonadaceae bacterium | reverse complement strand
CCTTCCGCCGGCAATCCTTAATCGCAGCTGCCTGCCGGGGCGTTATCGCCGGATTCGGAATGGATTCTTACCGCTTGGCAATCGAAGCAATCACCCATTTCCGAAAATAAAATATATGCTGAAACAGACAAAAATTGTAGCAACCATTTCCGATAAACGGTGCGATGTGGAATTTCTCACCAATCTTTTCAATGAAGGAATGAATGTAGTCCGGATGAATTCCGCACATTTAGACAGGGAAGGTTTTGATAAAATTATCGACAATACACGCGCCGTTTCCAACCGAATCGGTATCCTGATCGATACCAAAGGCCCCGAAGTACGGACTACCGCTTGCGAACAGCCGCTTGTTTTCAAAACCGGCGACAAACTGCAAATCAGAGGCGACAGCAACGGAATCACTTCGTCCTCTTGTATTTATGTTTCTTACAAAAACTTTGTGAACGAGATACGTCCCGGAACAATGATTCTGATCGACGACGGGGAACTGGAATTGAAAGTCGTCGACAAACAGCCGGATTACCTGACCGTGGAGGTTTTAAACGACGCGACGCTGGGAAGCCGGAAAAGCGTAAACGTGCCGGGCGTCCGAATCAATTTGCCTTCCTTAACGGAAAAAGACCGGGCAAATATCCTGTATGCCATCGAAAAAGAAATTGATTTCATCGCCCATTCTTTTGTTCGAAACAAACAGGATGTGCTGGATATTCAACGTATTTTGAACGAACACAACAGCCCGATTAAAATCATTGCCAAAATAGAAAATCAGGAAGGCGTGGATAATATCGACGAAATATTGGAAGCCGCTTACGGAATTATGGTTGCACGAGGCGATTTGGGCATTGAAGTTCCGCAGGAAAAACTGCCCGGACTGCAACGAATCATGATTCGGAAATGTGTGGCCGCCAAAAAACCGGTAATTGTGGCTACACAAATGTTACATTCCATGATCACCAATCCCCGTCCGACTCGCGCCGAGGTGACGGACGTTGCCAATGCCATCTATTACCGCACCGACGCCCTGATGCTGAGCGGGGAAACCGCTTACGGAAAATTTCCGGTAGAAGCAGTGCGCACCATGACAAGCATTGCCCGCGAAGCGGAAAAAACCAAACTAAGCGAAAACGACATCCGCGTGCCGATGTCGAGCGACGATTTGGATGTAACTTCTTTTTTATCGAAACAGGCGGTCAAAACAAGCGCCAAACTGCATGTAAAAGCCATTGTTACAGACAGCTATTCCGGACGGACAGCCCGTAATCTGGCGGCCTTTCGGGGAAAAGCGCCCGTATTTGCTATTTGCTATCAGGAACGCACCACCCGCGAACTGTCGCTTTCGTATGGCGTATGGGCTGAATATCAAAAAGAAACGAACGATCCTAAAGAGTATTTTTTGGAAGCGTTGAACCAGTTGATGCGCAAACAAATGATTGGGCCGAAAGACATGGTCGCTTACCTGAGCGGCAGTTTCGGGGGAGGAGGAGGCACTTCTTTTCTGGAAATCAACAACGTGGAACGAATCCTGAATGCTTCGAAAAAATTTCAACCGCCTTTTTTCCGGTGACTTTAGAGGATTACATACTGAATCATATCGACGAAGAAGGCGATCGCCTGACGAGTTTGAACCGGCTGGCGCATGTTGTTTTATTGCGGCCGCGCATGATTGCCGGACATCTGCAAGGCCGGATTTTGAAGATGCTGGTACGGATGAAACAGCCGGAAAGAATACTGGAAATAGGAACTTATACGGGATATGCTACCCTCTGTCTGGCGGAAGGTCTGCCGGAAAACGGGGAAATCCATACGATTGAGATCGACGATGAAATGGAAGATTTTATCCGCAAACAGTTCAATCAGTCGGAATTAAAGCATAAAATCCATCTCCACATCGGAGATGCGACGGAAATCGTTCCGCAGTTGGAAGGAACGTTTGATATGGTCTTCATTGATGCGGATAAGCGCTTATACTGCGAATATTACGATTTAATCTTCGACCGGGTACGTCCCGGCGGAATTATTTTAGCCGACAATACGCTTTGGAATGGGAAAGTATTGGATCAACCGCCGCCTGCCGATAAACAGACGCAGGGAATCCGCATTTTTAATGAAAAAATTAAACTTGACGGGAGAATTGAAAAAGTTATCTTACCTTTACGGGACGGATTAACAATTATGTATAAACGATGACTTTCCTTTCCACAAGAGAAGGGGAGGGGAGAGGAGTCTTAACTTTTAAATTTATGGATAATACAAGATTACAGAAAATAGAACGATTGTTGCAAAAAGATTTAAGCGAAATTTTCTTGCTTCAAACCAAACGGATGCCGGGTGTAATGGTGTCCGTGACCAATGTACGCATGAGTCCCGATTTAGGCTTGGCTAAAGCATATTTAAGTATATTTCCTTCCGGAAAGGGCGTTGAATTAATAGAAAACATCCATTCCAATACGAAATCCATCCGCTACGAATTGGGATTGCGTATCGGCAAGCAAGTCAGGCGAGTACCGGAATTGGCTTTCTTCCTCGACGATTCGATCGATTATTTGGAAAACATTGATAACCTGCTGAAACGTTGAAACTATCCTTCTACATAGCCGGGCGCTATCTTTTCTCAAAAAAATCGCACAATGCCATCAATATTATTTCGTTGATAGCCGTGTGTGGCGTTGCCGTCGGTACGATGGCTACCGTTTGTACCCTTTCGGTTTTCAACGGCTTTCAAGGTTTGGTGGCGGATATGTTCAGCGCTTTCGATCCGGAATTGAAAATAACTCCGGTCAAAGGTAAAGTCTTCGACCCGTCGGCCGGCAGACTTCCCGAAATCTATCTGCTTCCCGAAATCGAATGTATTTCGGAATCGCTCGAAGACAATGCTTTCATTCGTTACAAGGACAAACAGGTGCCGGCGATATTAAAAGGCGTTTCGGAAAATTTCGATGAACAGACGAATATCCGGAATGTCCTGCTCGACGGGACATTTAAACTCCGGGACGAAATCAGCAATTATGCCTTTCTGGGTCTCGGACTGGCTGTTAATCTGGGAGTTAATGCCGGTTTTGTTTATCCGATGGATATTTACGCAATCAAACGAAAAACGCAGGTGAATTTGGCGAATCCGGCGGCATCGCTCAATCACGATTATGCGTATATCGGCGGCGTATTCAGGATTAATCAACCGGTGTATGACGACAATTACCTGATTGTCCCCCTCGATTTAGCCCGGCAATTATTTGATTACGGGAACGAAGTCAGCGCCTTGGAAATCAAATTGAAACCCAACGCCGCCATCAACCGGGTGCAAAAAGAGATTCGCAAACTTGCCGGCGATGGGTTTTCCGTCAAAAGCCGCTACGAACAGCAGGAAGCGGCTTTCAAGATGTTTCGTAGCGAAAAATGGCTTTCTTTCCTGATGCTGTGTTTTATTTTACTGATAGTCGCATTCAATATCATCGGTTCGATTTCCATGCTGATGGTTGATAAACAGGCCGATATAATTACCCTCCGCAACTTGGGCGCCAATAATCGTATCATTTTGAGAATATTCCTTTTCGAAGGATGGCTAATATCAATCATCGGGGCATTTACCGGAATTGCTTCGGGAATCCTGCTGTGTTTAGGGCAACAACATTTCGGATGGTTGCAATTAGGCGTGCAAGGAACGTTTGCCGTCAATGCTTATCCGGTTGTAATTGAGGCCGGCGACATCGCACTGACCTTCCTTGCCGTCCTTACTATCGGCTTCTTGAGCGTATTGTATCCGGTATGGTATTTATCGCGTAAATGGCTGAGGTGAATAAACCGCTATTCTCTCTTTTATAGATTATTTATAATTAATTCATTGATTAATTTGGGTTTAAGCATCTCGTTATTTTGATTGTAACAGGGAATAGCGATAAAATCGTCTTGTTCGCTTAATAGTTTTTTATATTCCTGATATACGTTTTCCTGCAAGGATAGCGATTCTTCATGAATATCCCGTTTGCCGGCCAGATATTCTCGATCGGCGCCGGCTCTTTGATTCGACAACGATTTTGAAATAAAATTGAACGGGACGTCCAAAAAGAACGATTTATAAGGAACCGGCAATTTATTGCAGTTAAATTCAAAGTTCAAAATCCACTTTTTCAGTTTTTCTTTTTCCGCAACATTTTCAATTTTAGCGCACTGAAAAGCAATGTTGGAATTTACATATCTATCGCACAAGATGATAAAACCGTTGTTCAGCCAGCGGTTTATTTCTTCAAGATGTTCGGTTCTGTCGTTAGCAAACAATAGCGCCACTAATTTCGGATGAACTTCTTTGACAGAACCGTATTCTCCACGTAAAAACTCGGCTATAAGTTCGCCGTACAATCCATTGTTGAGTCTTGGAAAATGAATATAACTATAATTAATTCCTTCTTTTTCAAACTTTTTTTTCAACAATTCTATTTGAGTGGATTTTCCCGAACCGTCTAATCCCTCAATTACAATCAATTTACCTGCCATTTTGTTAATTTATCCGGTTATCCGCATTTCGACGTTCCGCAATTGGTACAAGTCAGGCAACCTTCTTGGTAAACCAATGATTCCTGACCGCAATTGGGACATTTTTGTCCTTTTACCTGAGCGCCTTCCTGAATATATTTCTTCAAAGCGCGTTCCACGCCATTTTTCCAGGTGTTGATAGATTCATCTTTCAACTCAAGGCCTTCCACTAATTTGATTACCTGATCGACCGGCATCGAATAACGTAAAACGCCGGAAATCAATTTGGCATAATTCCAATATTCGGGATTGAATTTATCGGATAAGCCCTCAATTGTCGTTTTATAGCCTCGTTTGTTAGTATATTGAAAATCGTAGCGTTTATTCCCGTTTTCATCTACATTCTTGATAATTGCCCCTTTCGTAACATTTTTCGGAAGGAAAATCCCTTCATCTTCGTCGTTGATACCGGTAAATATTTCGTAGGGACGGCCATTCAGTAAACCGACAAAAGCAATCCATTTTTCTTTATTATTCTGAAATTTAACAATATCCGCCTCCAATTCGCGTGGACGTTTAGCGACAATAACCGGCGGTTCGATGCAATTTTCTTTCTTTTTATCATCTGTGGCTATCAAAACGCCGCTTCGTGAACCGTCGCGGTAAACCGTACATCCTTTACATCCCGATTTCCATGCTTCTATATATAGCCGGTTGACCAATTCTTCGCTTACGTCGTTCGGTAAATTAATGGTAACACTGATGGAATGATCGACCCATTTTTGTATTTTTCCCTGCATCTTTACTTTTTGCAACCAGTCTATTTCATTGGAAGTTGCTTTGTGATAAGGAGATTTACGAATCAAATCATCCACTTCTTCCTGACTGTATTTTTTTGTAGTAGAATATCCGTTTGCTTCCATCCAGTCCACAAATTTATGATGGAAAACAATGTATTCTTCCCATGCATCACCTACTTCATCCACAAAATCCACTTTAACGGCGCTGTCATTCGGATTCACCTTTCTTCTCCGTTTATAAACGGGTAAAAATACCGGTTCAATGCCCGAAGAGGTTTGTGTCATCAAACTGGTAGTTCCGGTAGGAGCAATCGTGAGACAGGCAATATTTCGCCGCCCGTATTTTTTCATATCTTCCATCAACTGCGGGTCTGCTTCTTTCAAGCGGTTAATGAATGGATTAGATTCTTCCCGGTTTGCATCGTAAATTTCGAAAGCGCCCCTTTCCTTAGCCATTTCCACAGAAGAACGGTAGGCGGCTAAAGCCAATATTTTCTGAACTTCTTCGGCAAAATTTGTAGCTTCTTCCGTACCATAACGGTAACCTAAAGCGGCTAACATATCGCCTTCTGCCGTGATTCCGACTCCGGTTCGCCGGCCGGATAAAGTTTTACGGCGAATTTTTTCCCACAAAAGTCTTTCGGTATGTTTAATATCTTGATTTTCGGGATCGTTGTTGATTTTTTGCAGAATGGCGTCAATTTTTTCTATTTCAAGGTCGATGATATCATCCATAATGCGTTGTGCTAAAGCAACATGTTTTACAAACAACGGAAAATCAAAACGAGCTTCCGCAGTAAACGGCCGGACGACATAGGAATATAAGTTAATCGCCAACAAACGGCAACTGTCGTAGGAACATAGAGGAATTTCGCCGCAAGGATTTGTCGAAACGGTTTCAAAACCCAAGTCGGCATAGCAATCGGGGATGGATTCCCGCAGGATGGTATCCCAAAATAATACGCCCGGTTCGGCTGATTTCCACGCATTGTGGATGATTTTTCCCCAAAGCAATGAAGCATTTACTTCGCGCGTGTATTCCGGTTGTGCGCTAACAATCGGATATTGTTGGATAAACGACTGTTCATTGACCACCGCTTCCATAAATTCATCCGTAATTTTAACGGAAACATTCGCTCCGGTAACTTTCCCTTCCGTCATTTTAGCGTCGATGAACGATTCCGCATCGGGATGTTTGACGGAAACGCTCAACATTAGGGCGCCGCGCCTTCCGTCTTGAGCTACTTCGCGGGTAGAGTTGGAATAGCGTTCCATAAACGGAACTAAGCCCGTCGAAGTCAAGGCCGAATTTTTTACCGGCGAACCTTTCGGACGAATATGCGATAAATCGTGTCCTACACCGCCTCGGCGTTTCATCAATTGAACTTGTTCTTCGTCAATTTTGATAATCGCGCCGTAAGAATCGGCCGGGCCTTCCAAGCCGATAACGAAACAGTTGGAAAGGGAAGCCACCTGATAATTGTTTCCGATTCCGGTCATCGGACTGCCTTGCGGAATAATGTACCGAAAATGATTGAATAAATCGAACAATTCCGCTACCGAAAGAGGATTCGGATATTTTTGTTCGATCCGTGCAATTTCACTTGCTAACCGGCGATGCATATCTTCCGGCGATTTTTCGTAAATATTTCCGAAACCATCTTTCAGCGCATATTTACCAACAAACACTTTAGCAGCTAATTCATCACCGTTAAAATAATCCAGAGACGCTTTACAAGCCTCGTCAAAAGTATACGTTTTCTTTTTCACTATTTATATATTTTAAAATTATAATTAATACCTTGTCATTGATTTTTCAAGCTGCAATATTAGTCATATATTCCAACATATACAAATATTTCCAATAAATATTTTCAACATTTTGAAAAAGTTTTCCAAAATAAAAATTATATCATTGATTATAAGTAATATAAAATTTTATTTCTAACAAAAAATTTTCTAAATGTTTATTTTAAATCCAAACAAAGTATGATTTTTCGGAAATTGCAATTAAATAACGAGAATATAAAATAAATTTGTTCCGGCAATACACACTTTTTTTTATTTCTTAAATCCGCAAGGATTTTCAAATTTATCGCGTATATTTTGCACTTTATAGCTTTCGTCCGGTAAAAATTTTAATCGGAATATTTGCATAATTCGATTAAACCCATTACATTTGCAGCGGTTTTTGTAAAACAT
>JAISNS010000019.1 GCA_031276105.1 Dysgonamonadaceae bacterium | reverse complement strand
TTCTCCCGGTGAATAATCGGTAGCTTCATCAAGAGAAGAAGATGATGAATGGCAGGGATTTACGTATTCCTGTGGAATCTTGAAGTTTTCAGACTGTGAATATCCCAGTTTAGGGTCGTTATATACTTTTTGCAGAAAATAACCCATGACGGGCAAAGCCATGCTTGCGCCCTGTCCTTCCGACATCCGGTCGAAATGAATCGAACGGTCTTCTCCGCCTACCCAGCAACCGCCTACCAGAGAGGGGGTGAATCCCATAAACCATCCGTCGGAATGGTTCTGTGTAGTTCCGGTTTTGCCTCCCATCGGAACCGTTATTTTATGTTCCCGCCGTATCCGGCTTCCCGTACCGCCGTCGATTACGCTTTGCATCATGCTCAACATCTTATAATTAGCATTTTCTGTAATTACTTCATGCGTGCGGGTCGAAAACGAATCGATAATGTTTCCGTTCATATCTTCAATTCGGGTAACATACAGCGGTTCGACCCGGATTCCGCCATTGGCAAAGGTGGAATATCCTGATACCATTTCACTTATGGAAGCGTCGCACGGCCCCAGACAGAGGGCAACAACCGGATCTATTTTTCCTTGCAAACCATACGAATGTAATAAACGGGCAAATGTATAAGGCGATAAACGTTTCATTAACGCGGCGGTAACCCAATTGTCCGAGTTCTGCAAGCCCCAGCGGATGGAAACCATTTCCCCAACCCGCTTATCTCCGGCGTTGCGTGGGCGGTAGGGTTTCCCGTTTTCGTCGATCAGTTCCTGTTCTACATGAAGCACTTCGTCGCACGGGGAGAAGCCGCTTTCCATTGCCAGAGAATAAAGAAACGGTTTAATGGTCGATCCGATTTGCCTTTTGCCGGTATTGATCATGTCGTACTGGAAATACTGAAAATTAATGTTTCCTACATAAGCTTTTACCGCTCCTGAATGTGTATCCATCGCCATAAAACCGCTTCGTAAAAAATGTTTCATATACCGGATAGAATCCACAGGAGTCATAATCGTATCTTTCGGGCCCTTCCATGTAAAAACGCTCATTTCGACCGGCGTATTAAAAATTTTCAGGATTTCTTTTTCGCTTACATTTTCTTTTTTCAGATTATAATAACGTTCCGATTGCTTCATCGTATTTTCCATAATCCCGTCGGCCTCTTTCCGGGAGAGGTTGCGAGTAAAAGGAGCGGTTTTACTGTTCGCTTTTTCTTTAAAAAAGGCATTTTGGAGATAATTTCCTAAATGTTCGGCAAGCGCTTCTTCTGCATAACTTTGCATCCGGGAATCGATCGTCGTATATATTTTCAGTCCGTCGGTATAAAGATTGTAATACGAACCGTCGGCTTTTTGATGTTTATTGCACCAGCCGTACAAGGGATTGGTTTCCCATGAAACGGAATCTTCCGTGAATTTTTGGCTTTGCCAAGCGTTATAATTTTTCCGTTCCGGCTTGGAGGCAGTCATGGTTAGTCGGAGATATTCGCGGAAATAGGGCGCGATGCCTTCTTTATGATCTACTTTATGATAGAAAGTAGTTAACGGTATCTGTCGGATCGAATCGGATTCAGCTTCAGCAATATATCCGTTTTCGCGCATCAGATTAATTACGACGTCTCTCCGTCCTTTGGTTCGCTTAGCCTGACGCAACGGATTGTAATAGGACGGATTTTTACACATGCCGATTAAGGTTGCCGCTTCTTCGATTGTAACATCTTTGGGCAATTTTCCGAAATACACCCAGCAAGCCGATTGGATACCTACGGCATTGTACAAGAAATCAAATTTGTTTAAATACATATTAATGATTTCTTCTTTAGTATAATAACGTTCTAACTGTACGGCGATTACCCATTCGATTGGCTTCTGAAACAATCGTTCGATCGTATTATGCGCCCGCTCCGTATATAACAATTTAGCCAATTGCTGGGAAATAGTGCTTCCTCCTCCGCCACTCTTATCAAATAAAATGCCCCGCTTGATAAAGGCTCTCATTAAAGCATAAACATCAATGCCCGAATGTTCCCTGAAGCGGGCGTCTTCCGTTGCAATCAATGCATTGATAATATTGGGTGACAGTTCTTTATAGTTAACATAAATACGATTTTCTTTCCGTTCGGAATAAGTACCCATATTTTCCCTGTCGACGGAAAGAATCTGGGAAGCATATTTATTTATTGGATTTTCAAGGTCTTCGATTGGAGGTATATAACCTATTTTTCCATTGGCTATCAATATAAAGAAAACGGTTACACTTATCAGTATTCCGGCAAAAAGCAGCCAAAACCATTGAATGATTTTTCGTGCTAACGTTTTATTTTTTTCTGTTTTTTGCATTGTCTGTTTAGATTTGAGTTTGCAAATTTACATGAAATAAATAATATTACACACAAACGAATAAAAATTAGACTGTATATTTCCTTCCTTTTGCCTGTAACAAAACTATCCCCAATGCAATAACATTGGGGATAGTCCGGAAATTTTTAATTTCTAATTTTTCAGAAAGATACGCCAAGCACAAAGAAAATATCTTCGGAACGTGGATTGGCTATTACTTGTCCGAAAACCGGCAGAGAGAAACTGTCTGTGATTTTGATTTCTTTAGATGCCTTCAAATTGATATTCACGACTGAAAAACTGGCGTCGGGACGATAGTTTGCTAATCCTGTTCCAATTTCTTCATCCTCTATGCCGTCGCCGTCCGTATCAATTGTATCCGAAAACCCATAGAGCGTTGTTCCCCAAGGAACTATTCCGACAGTGGCGCTTAGTTCAATATCTTTTACCTTAAACGGGTAAGATAATTCCAAATAGGACGAATAAGCGTCTTTACCGTCCTTATTTACTCCGTCGGCTCCGCCAAGTACCGTACTCCAGTTAAGGCTTAACGGGAAATTTTCTACCGGCAATGTGTAACCGATTGTCGCTTCCAGTACGTGAGCCGTTTCGTCTTGACCATAAAGTTTGAAATAATTGTAAGCGTTTTCGCCCGCCCACCAATAATCCGTAACAGAAAGCGATACGCCGGAAAATTCATAACCTGCCGTAAAGTCCACTTCTTTGTTTCCTCCTGTAAGATTTGAACTTCCCCATGCGCCCAAAGAGAATCCGCCTATCGAAAATCCTATCGAAGGCTGAATACTGGCTCCGCCACCTTGATAAACCCCGCGCCATACATAGGAACTAACTACGTCTGCGCCTACCGAAAATTCTTGTGCTTTACTTGCGCCGAATGCGCCTACTAACACTGCAATTGTTAAAATAACTCTTTTCATCTTTTTTTCTTTTGAAATTAATTAATAAATGATACATAACCTTAAATACTCTCTTATTGCTAAATTTTAATAAATTGCTAAATTTTTTCTTTATTAAACCCGATTTTTTATTCGTTTTTATTAAAATTATTTCACGCTGCAAAGGAAAGCATTTTATTTTGATTGTGCAAATTTTTATGTCTTTTTATTTATAATATTTGATAAAAAAATTCATATTCACCATTTGTTTTTGGTTTGTACTTTAATGTGATATGTTAAATATTAGTATTGATCGAAATTTTAATTACCTGTTTGATAAATATTTAAAATATATTTTTTCTTTTTATTGCAAAAAAGTTTCGTAATTATTTTTTTATTTAAACAGAATGTTTTACTTTTGCGCCGTTAATAATAATAATGCAATACATTTTAATTTTATTATTTCAAAATAATTGAATCGTAAGACATTTAATTTCTTTATATATTTATTACAGATAACGAGTATTTAATAACTTTATTTAATTTATTTAAGAATGAAAAAGATTGAAGCAATTATTCGAAAAACGAAGTTCGATGAAGTAAAAGAGGCCTTGATTGCAGCCGACATCGAATGGTTCTCTTATTCGGAGGTAAGAGGAGTAGGTACTGACCGCCAAGAGCGGATCTATCGGGGTATCATTTATGATACAAGTTCTATTGAGCGAATCCAACTCAGTATTATTGTTCGGGATGTTAATGTGGAACGGGCCATAAAAGCCATTACGGAATCAGCCCGAACAGGAGATATTGGAGACGGACGTATTTTTATTTATCCGGCGGAAGATGCTATCAGTATCCGCACCGGAAAAAGAGGAGATGACACTTTGTTTAATAAATAATTAAAAAACATTTTTATGAAAACGTATTTTAAAACCCCATATTCGAAATTAGTTCTTTTTTTGTTAGTTACCGTTGTAATTGTTGTTTCCGGATCGCGCCTTTTTGCGCAAGATTCCATTCCGGCAACCGAAAACCCTATCGTTGCAACCGAAGGAGCGCTTGTCGCAGAAGCAGCGGAAGCTGTTGAATGTACTGAAGTTACCGAAGCCGCAATAGATACGGTAGGCGATTTGGCCCTTTCGTTAGATACCGTTTGGATGTTGCTCGCTGCCATGCTGGTATTTTTCATGCAACCGGGTTTTGCTCTGGTGGAAGCAGGTTTTACCCGTACAAAAAACACGGCCAATATTTTAATGAAGAATTTCCTTGATTTTGTATTAGGTTCGATCCTGTTTTTCTTTATCGGTTTCGGCTTCATGTTCGGTTCCGGCGGTTTTATAGGAACGCCTAACTTTTTTGACCTCAGTTTTTACGATATGGGGCTTCCGACGGAAGGATTTTTGGTTTTCCAAACCGTATTCTGTGCTACGGCGGCCACGATTGTGTCGGGAGCAATGGCCGAACGTACCAAGTTTCACATGTATCTCTTTTACACCATTTTGGTTAGCGTGCTGATTTATCCGGTTTCCGGACACTGGACGTGGGGCGGCGGCTGGTTGATGAACGGCGAAGAAGACAGTTGGGTAATGACAACTTTCGGCGTTACGTTCCACGATTTTGCCGGTTCTACCATTGTTCACTCGGTGGGTGGCTGGCTGGCATTAGTCGGCGCATGGATTTTAGGCCCGCGTTATGGTAAATACGGGAAAGACGGGAAATCGAAAGCAATTCCGGGACATAACCTCACCATTGCCGCTCTGGGTGTATTCATTCTTTGGTTCGGTTGGTTCGGATTTAACCCCGGTTCGCAATTGGCCGCTTCCGGCGATAGCAGGGTTGCCATATCGCATGTCTTTTTGACTACGAATTTGGCCGCTTGCGCGGGAGGTTTGGTTGCCTTGCTAACAGCTTGGGCAAGATATAAAAAACCGACTTTATCATTGACATTGAATGGCGTATTGGCCGGACTGGTAGGTATCACCGCCGGATGCGACGCCGTAACGCCGGTCGGCGCTCTCATTATCGGCGCTCTTTGCGGATTTGTTATGGTGTTCTCCGTCGAATTTATTGACCGGATACTTAAAATAGACGATCCTGTCGGAGCTTCTTCCGTGCATGGTACCTGCGGATTTTTGGGTACTCTCCTTACCGGATTGCTGGCTACCGACGGCGGCGTATTTTATGGCGGCGGCTGGGGATTGTTCCTCGTTCAGTTGACCGGCGCTGTTGTAAT
>JAISNS010000014.1 GCA_031276105.1 Dysgonamonadaceae bacterium | reverse complement strand
ACGCCTCTCAAAGGAGAAGGCGCTTTGGCCTTTCTTCGCCGTCACAATTTTTTACCGGACAGAGATTACTATGACGAATTTATTAGAATAAATCGAGGTAAGTTCGGGAAAAATGATGCCCTGTTGCTCGACATTTCTTATGACCTCCCGAGTAGAAAAAATAATACCAAAAGCCAAGCTACAACAGCGAAGCCGGAGCGAAAAATAGAAACGATTAGCGAAGCGGAAATGGCTGCATTAGTGAAAATCAGAAAAGCTCGCGGTGAAGATAATAACGCTGTCGATCAACCGGAAACGAAAACCGTCCAACCGGAACCTGCTCCTGCTCACCGGGGAACTGTTCCTCTTGGAAAGGAATCTCTGTTTGGAAAAGAATATGAAGAATATCCGATAGAAGATCAGGCGTTGGCCGGCGCTCATTTCTTCCTCGCAAGCGGACATGGCGGTCCCGATCCGGGAGCTACTTACTATTTGAATGGAAAAACATTGCATGAAGATGAATATGCTTATGACATCATGCTTCGCCTTGCACGTAATCTGTTGATGCACGGCGCTGTCGTAGATATTATTATTCAGGATACAAGAGATGGAATCCGCAACAGTGAATACCTGAATACCGGCGATACCGAAACTTGTATGGGTGAAAAAATTCCAACGAATCAGGAACAGCGACTGAAACAGCGCTGCACTAAAATAAATAATTTAAGTGCAAGTGCAAGAGAAAAATACCAGCGGGCGATCTTTATTCATCTGGATAGCCGCAGCAATTCGCAACAAACCGACGTCTATTTTTATCATACGAATAATTCTAAAAGCGAACAATTGGCGCAAACAGCCCGAAACACTTTTCAAACGCAATACGACAAACATCAAACCGATCGAGGATTCAACGGAACTATTTCTTTCCGCGATCTTTATGTCTTAAGAAATACAACTCCGGTTGCCATTTACGCCGAAGTCGGCAATATACGGAACAGTTTTGACCAAAAACGTTTTCTTTTAAGCGATAACCGGCAAGCGATAGCTAACTGGTTAGCATTGGCGTTGATCGAAGATTATGCCAACGCGAAATAGATCGAACGCAGACGACACGGATTGGGCGGATAATAACGGATAAAAAATCCGCAGTTATCCGCCCAATCCGTATCATCTGTGTTCTATTGCGTTCAAATACCTTTCTGTTTCGATAGCGGCGATACATCCCGTTCCGGCTGCCGTAATCGCTTGCCGATAATTGGGATCGGCCACATCGCCGGCAGCAAATACGCCGGGAATATTGGTTTTAGCCGTTCCCCAAACGGTTTGGATGTAGCCGTTTTCGTCGGTAGCCAGCGCCGGTCGGAAGATGCCCGAATTGGGCGTGTGACCGATAGCCAAAAAGAATCCGTCGATAGCGATGTCGAATTTTTCTTCTTTCGCTTCGCCTTTGAAACGCACTAAATGAGCGCCTTCTACAAATTCTTCGCCGAATAAACCCACTGTATTGGTATTGAAAAGAACTTCTATTTTGGGGTTGCACATCACCCGTTCCTGCATAATTTGCGAAGCGCGCAAGTGGTCTTTGCGTACAATCAGATACACTTTGGACGCTAATCCGGCTAAGTATAGGGCTTCTTCGCAGGCCGAATCGCCTCCGCCGACGACGGCGACTGTTTTTTTGCGGTAGAAAAATCCGTCGCAGGTGGCGCAGGCCGAAACTCCTTTGCCTGCGTATCTGGCTTCGTCTGGAAGGCCCAAGTATTTGGCGGTTGCGCCGGTGCAAATGATTAATGTTTCGGCTTCTACGATTTTCTCGCCGTCGATCGTAACCTTGCAGGGTTTGGTCGATAAATCGCAGGCGGTGACAACGCCTCTGCGTATATCGACATTGAATCGCAAGGCCTGTTTTTTCAGGTCTTCCATGAAATCGAAGCCGCTGACGCCGTCGGGATAGCCGGGGAAGTTTTCTATTTCCGTCGTCGTGGTCAACTGTCCGCCCGGTTGCATCCCTTCGTACAAAACCGGCGAAAGATTGGCGCGAGCCGTATAAACGGCAGCCGTGTATCCGGCTGGCCCGGAACCGATAATTAAACATTTAACTGTTTCGTTTGCCCCGGAATCCGCACGAGGGGATTGGGGCTCGTTTGCATCATTTGTGTTCATAATTAATTATTGTTTAATCTTATTTTTTATTTACCCCCTGAATCTCTTCTGTCATTGCGGGCTTGACCCGCAATACCCCATTCGACCTCAGCGCTTTTAATCAGGAGATTGCGGGTCAAGCCCGCAATGACAGAGGGATTTGGGGGAAGTGGAATTTATCTTAAATCAATGATTTCCGCGTCGGGATATTTCTTTGCGTCAAACACAAAGAGGCTGTCGGGAAGATTTAAGTTCGTTTGATACTTATCTATATAAATCAAGTTTTCGATTTGATTGGCGAAATAAATATGAAACATCACCGGCATCCGGTCGGAAGCGTTGATTTGCAGGATAATCTTCTTCATTTCGCTTTTCTTGTTTCCCGGAATCAGTTCGATCTCGTGTACTTTCCGCATCTTGACGTCGGTTTTTTCTCCCACATATTTGTATTTGCAATTTTTCTTATAAATAGAAAGAATGTTTCCCGGATGAAGCGTTTGCGCCTCCTGTCCGGTCGGTTCGCTGATGTTTACTTCCAGCCACGATTTTTGCAATACCCATTGTGTTTGGCCGTTAAACCAGATTTCGTTGTCGGGCGTTTGGATATGAAACTGCCGGTCTTTGATGTCGATCACGCCTTCGTAAGCGACCGTTTGCTTGCCTTGCGTATCCTTGACGTCTATCGTGAAAGCGGCGGAGAGGTTTCCGGCTTTAGCGAAAGCCTCGGAGGAGCTGTCTAACAGGTCTTTGGCTTTGTTTTGGGCGAAGGAGGCGCCGGCAATTAAAAGGACGGCGACTGTTATTGCAGCCTTGACCCGCAGCCTCTTTCCCCTTCCTGTCAAGCCCGCAATGACAACCGTTTTGTTTTTTGTCTTACTTTTCATTTCCGTAAATTTTTGAGAATTTCTTCCAGATGATATTCATCCGGCACATAGACTTCCCTCGGTTTGCTTCCTTGACCGGGGCCTACGACGCCGGCCAATTCCAGTTGATCCATGATGCGTCCGGCGCGGTTGTAACCGAGAGAGAGTTTCCGCTGAACCAAAGACGTAGAGCCTTGCTGATGAATGACAACCAGCCGGGCGGCGTCTTCAAACGACGGGTCGAGATTGGTCAAATCGACGGTATCCGAAGACTTGCCGCCGTCGTCTTCGCCGGTATATTCGGGCAGGAGATGGGCTGTCGGGTAGCCGCGCTGACCGCCGATGAACTTGGATATTTTTTCTACTTCGGGCGTATCAACAAAGGCGCATTGGACGCGCGTCATGTCGCTTCCCTGTGTAAAGAGCAAGTCGCCGCGCCCAATCAACTGATTGGCGCCCGGACTGTCGAGAATGGTGCGCGAATCGATCATCGCCATGACACGGAAGGCAATCCGCGCCGGGAAATTGGCTTTAATCGTTCCGGTAATGATGTTGGTCGTCGGCCGTTGCGTGGCGATAATCATGTGGATACCAACCGCGCGCGCCTTCTGGGCGATACGGGCGATGGGGAGTTCGATTTCTTTTCCGGCAGTCATAATCAAATCGCCGAACTCGTCGATGATGACAACGATGTAGGGCATGAAGCGATGGCCTTTCTGCGGATTCAGTTTCCGGTTGATAAACTTTTCGTTGTATTCTTTGACGTTTCGCGTATTCGCCTGATTCAATAGCGTATAACGATCGTCCATTTCCTTCGTTAACGAGTTGAGCGTATGGCTGACTTTGGTAAAATCGGTGATAATCGGATTGGCTTCGTCGGGCAACTTGGCGAGGAAATGTTTTTCGATAGCGGCATAAATGTTAAACTCAACCATTTTCGGATCGACCATGACGAATTTTACTTCGGCCGGATGTTTCTTGTAGAGCAGCGAGGTGATGGCGGCGTTGAGGCCGACGGATTTCCCCTGTCCGGTAGCGCCGGCGACCAGCAGGTGAGGCATCTTGGTCAGATCGACCATAAACACTTCGTTGGTAATTGTTTTCCCCAATGCGATTGGAAGTTCAAAGGTTGATTCGCGGTATTTGCGGGACGCGATAATTGATTGCATGGAAACGATTTGCGGGTCTTTGTTGGGGACTTCGATTCCGATCGTTCCCTTGCCGGGCATGGGAGCAATGATGCGGATGCCGAGGGCGGCGAGGTTCATGGCGATGTCGTCTTCCAGATTGCGGATTTTGGAGATACGGATACCGTCTTCGGGAACGATTTCGTAAAGCGTGATGGTGGGGCCGACGGTCGCTTTGATGGATTTGATTCGGATGTTGTAGTTTTCAAGCGTCTTGATAATCCGGTCTTTATTGGCGTGCTGTTCCTCCATATCGATCTGATTGTCGGAGACGGCATAGCGTTTTAATAAATCAATCGGCGGCAGTTCGTAGCCGGATAATTCGAGCGTCGGGTCGTAAACGCCTAATTCGGCCAGCAAATCTTCCTCTTCTTCGGATTTTTCGCCTCCGGGAGGGAAAGGCGGCGGGGTTTTCGTTTCTTCCGGTTCGACATCATCTTCGTCCTCTCCGCCGGCTACGGTGACAACAAATTCGTCGTCGTCCGGATCGACCTCTTTCGTTTTCGGAGGTTTTACAACAGGAATGTTGATTTCCTCATCGTCTTCATCGTC
>JAISNS010000221.1 GCA_031276105.1 Dysgonamonadaceae bacterium | reverse complement strand
TGCTTACGCATTGTTATTTCACCGTTCGTTATCCGGTATTGCGTTATGTCGTTTACCTTTTCGGTTGGTGAAAACAGCTTATTCCCGACCACAAAAAGAAAATCTTTACTTCCGCCGGTCGGTTGCGCTCCGGATATTTCTGCCGTGCCGATGTAATAGGCGCCAAGGGCGGTTATCATGTTTAAATCAATATCCGGGGCAATGTATTTGAAGGAGGTTTTTTGTAAAACATCGATGTCGTCTTCGATTGCGGAAAGGTCAACGTCGTCGCCTGCCGCCACGAAGGGTTGCCAAGAAGTTCCAACGTACCGTTCTGTTGCCCACGCACTTGCGGCTGTCCGGTAAGTAATCACAATTCCCTGTTTTCTCATCGAATTAGGCAGGGCGGAGTGTGCGGTATCGGGCGTGTAATAGCCGGAGGCGAGGGGTTTGAAGGCGTCGATGTTAACAAAATCCGGTTTGTCGACGTAATGCCATTGTGTAGTTCCTATCGTCCGTTTCAGAATGTAACTTTCCAGAGCGGTTGCTTCCGTGTTAAACGTGCCGTCGGCATTGAGTATGGCGGGGCCGAACAGGTATAGGGTAACCGGGTTGCTTCTTACAATAATGAGCGTGAAAAAATTGCTGATTACTCGAATAGTCCTTACATAGGTTTTTTCGAAAGCGCTATAGCCGTTCAGGTTTAGATACCAGTCTGAATCGTTCAGTTTTTCATAAAACTCGGCAAGCGAGGAAACGTATACAGTATCGAGCCCATCCAAGGGGCGCCAATTGTCGGCGGTTGTCCATGCAGAAGTTTCACCCTTATAAAACTGTTCGGTTTTCCAGTTGTAGTCCGTGACTTGGTAAGTGATGATCAAGCCTTTCTTGCGAATAGCAACCGGGACGGCGGCCCGGGCGGTGGCGGCGGTGTAATAGCCGGATTGCAAAGGGACTTTTTGGGTGACGTTGTAAAGGTCGAAGGAGTTTTGCAAAGCGGTGTCGGCTGTTTGTCGGGTAGAAGCTTCAGCTGTGATGTTTGCCTGCAAAGTGGCATCATCTGCGGAGCGGGTGGTGGCTTCGGAAGCGATCGAATTAAAGGCTTCTTCCACTTTTTCGACAACATCGTGAAAAAGCGTACCCACCCGGACGGCGGTGTTCATGCCTTTCCTGAACTCGCTTATTATCTCGGATGCCTTTTGTTTTAATACGGAAATACTGAGCGCCATATTTTTTTTGTTTCAAAATTACTGCGAACGCAGTGTAAAAAAAAAGACATCATTTCTTCTTGTCATTAAACAGATTTGAAATGGATTTTAAATATACGGAACCTGTCTGTTCAAGCATTTCGGCTTTCAGTTTTTGCTTTGAATACCAGTAATTACCCGAAAGCCAGGGTTTCCGTTTCCGCACGTGATCCAAACTTAATTTGCTTTCCGGCCCGATACCGGCATCGACATAAGCGCCGTACCGGTTGAAAGTAAAGTCAATTCGTCCGTGATCGGGGCTGACCTTTGTGGACAGGGATTTATATAAATTACCGGTGGCATTGGGGGAGGAACTCACCCAAAGCGCCTGCATCCTGTCCTGCCAGATTTCGATTTGCATCCCGGCCCATTCGTCGATGTATTTATTAAATTCTTCACTGAAGATTCCATTCGTTTCCGTCATAGCACAATTCAATTGGGATGTCAACAATTATTGTAAAATGGATTCCGGTGCATCCGGAGAAGGCATAACCGGGTATTTCGTAAAAAGGGATACGGTCTAACTTCAAATAAGTCATATCGTTTTCGAGCAGGCGGCGGTCGCGGATGAGTTTTTTCACGATCTGCCGGTAAATTAGCCGACATTCATTGAGCGCTGCGTGTTGTTTGCTCATATCGTTAAATGAAAATTTCTTAATCAGGAAGAGGTAATATTGCCGTCGTTCCAGATACCCGCCGCCGGATTGAAACAGATACCCGTCTTCCGTGTCGTCGATACAGAAGTAAGCCTTTTCGTATTTGAAGTTCTGTATCACTTCTTCCATGTGCTTGGAGCCGGTAACACGGCAAAACTTGTATCCGGCAGCTGCCGTAATTTTATTCGTCCGGCAGATTTCTTGAAAGTAATTGTTTGCGTCAAACATGTTTATTAGTTAGTGACAAGTGACGAGTGACAAGTGACAGGCATTTGACTCGCTTTGCGCCCTTGTCACTTGTCACTCGTCACTTTTTATATTTTTTCATTCTGTTTTCCATTTCTTTGTATTCCAGCGCTTTTGCGTTCAGTTCCGCCAGCGCCGTCCAGGTATCTATTTGGTAAATAGCATCCGTTTTCGTAATGTCTCCACCGGTGAGGGAGCGTACCATAGAGTTGATTTGTCCGCGCATGTCGGGGGCTTGCGGTTCCTCTTCCGCGGCATATTCCACTTTTTGAAAAAGGTAGGGGAACTGGGTTTGAAATACGGATTTCAGGCCGTAATACCACAAAAATACCGTGTGCCGGATGTGGAAGGGGAGTTTTTGAAAACGAACGGCACGTTCCTGAGTCAACCGGTCATCAAATTTTTCCTCGCCAAGGTAAAAGGAGGCGATCAGGCAGTTCAGGTATTTTTCGTCCTTAGTATGAATAAATGCCTGATAGTAGCTCTCGCAAGATATGTACTGAATGAAGGGAAGTCCGCGCAATCGGGCGTCGTGATGGGCCACGCCTTTGAGTTTGGGCAAGGGCGTGACTTCGCCGATCGAATCGGTCAGCCATGCAAATTTCCGGCAGAAGAAAAGCGCCTGTTCCGGCGAAAGCGTGAAGTAACGTTTTCTATGATAACAGAGCCAATATCCGGCTTTTTTATGCAGGACTTGAATGCCGGTAAAGCGGACAAAAGCGCAGGTATGCAGTTCTTCTTTTGTCAGTTGCCGGGAAGTCATCAGCCAACTGATATATATCAGCTGTCCGGGCGACAGTTCTTTCCAGGAGCGGGGGGCTGTTAAATCAAGTTCCATAGCAAATTCATTAGGGGATTGCGAATCAAGTCCGCAATGACAGGTTTTTTATCCGAAGAAAAAAGTAGTGTCGTTTTTTTTGTTTTCATATTTCTGTGAGAGTTTTAAGCGATATTCCGGCGAGTTGATGTAGTCCGGAAATTCGTCCGAAAAAGAAATCATGTAATTGACAAGGCCTTCTGTCAGCGGATAAGCGTTTTCTCCGCGCATTTTAGCCCCGACGATGGTTTGTATTGCCCGAAACGCCCGTTCTTCCCTTTCGGAGAGTTCGCCGGCGGCCCGTTTTTGCAGCAACCGGTTCAGACAGGCGTGAGAGATGTGTTCCGCCAGCTGGTTCTGAAAGGAAAGTACCAGCGGATGGACGGCGTCCAGATCGTAGTATTTCACCTCCTTGTTGCCGGAATAATTTCGCAGTTCCGTCGTTGTCAGGAACACAATTTCGGTACGAAATTCAAATGCCGGCGCTTTTTTCCACTCCGCAACACAGGCTTTGTCGGAGCGTATGGCGGAAATCGTTTTGTCTAACAGGGCGGTCAGTCGCCGGGCAACAAATTCCAGCAAGCGCTCGACACGCTCTTTGCTTGCCGGCGCCAGATTGGCGTTGCTGACGACGGCAAAGCCGTTGGGCGTTTGAACGAGATCGACAAAGGGTATGGCCGATTCGTATGCTTGCAAGCAAACGACCGCCTGTGCGTTGCGCTTCAAATCGTCCGTATCCGGAAGGCCGGCAATCACGGCATACAGGTCCGGGCCTAAAAGCTTGTCCTGAATCCACTGTTCCGATTCTTCCAAAAACGGCTTCAACTCGTTCAGTTCGGAACCGATAGCCGTCGGAACATAATCCGTAAATTTTTCAATATTTTCTAATATCATTTTTTTTAGTGACAAGTGACAAGTGACAAGTGACGCTTCGCGCTAACTCATCACTCATAATTCATAATTCCTAATTCCGAAGCGTATTTTCTTCGGCGTCTTTGCCTTTATCAAGAGTTGTGAGGGTAATTACCGGAACGTCGTATTTGAAATCTTCCCATCCGTTGTATTCTTTGATGACAAAGAAAGGTTCTAAGAGGATGTCGTGATACGGTTTTTCGAGCGCCTGTTTCATCGTAAACAGTTCGCGCTGTACGGAACCGGAGAAACTGTTTTTCGATTTTCCCGGGGCCGCGCCGATCAGCGACGGATGAATATTGTCGGCATAGCAAAGCATGTTCGACGCTTCTTCCGAATCTTCGATCCAGTCGCCGCCTTCCTTCGTGCTGTCGATCAGATTGATGCGCACCATCGGAATTTCTTTGCCGTGCGGGTCGATGTAAAAACCGCTTATCCAGAGTTTACCGCTGTTTTCGATACCGGTACAAAAATCGCGGATGTTGTCATGTTCCTTCCTGATGCGGGCGGCTTTCTTTTCCGGATCGGTGATTTTTTCTTCTCTGCAAACGTGCTCCCAATAATCGCGGTGAACTTCCACGTGGTATTTGATGCCGGTGAAGTTGCGGAACTTGGCTTTTTTTCCTGCCGGTATCATCTGTTTGATGTCGTACCATCCGGAAAGGAACACCGACCAGTAGTAGGCAAACGGATAATACTTGCAACCGGCGATGGGGAAAGAATTGATCAGGGCAAATTTACGGTCTTTTACCGGCTTTTGCTTTTTCCCGTCCGGGCCGGGAATCCGTCCCATTCGGGTTTCGAGATCGCCCACCGGATCCCAAACGTCCAGTACCGGAATGACTTCTATTTCACTGTCCTCCGGCGTTTTTTCTTCCCAGTCGGCATAAAAGAGGTTTTCGATTTGCCCGGTTTTCGGATTGCAGGTTTCAAACCGGACGTGAGCAGCTTCTTTGTGCCGGAGGCGGACAATCTTTTTTCCGTCGGCAGACAGGATGATGACCGACACGGAAAAGAAAAAATGCTTCATATCCGTTGCCTGTTCCAGAAAATAACGCGGCAAGCGGTTGTACTTGAAAAAATCTTTCTGTTCCGGATCGGTCAATGGCTCGTCGTTCTCCCGGCAGACGCGGACGCCGGAAGCGTAGCAAGTCAAAGTATTGAAGAGCTTGTTTTGGCTCATCACCTCATCCTTGCGTATCTTTTTCAGAATTTTGTAGGGAAGGCCGTTATCGTCTCCCCAGGGAACGTATCCCCGGTAGTGCGTCAAACTTCCGGAGAGTTTTACCGGCTGAGAACCGGTATCGTCGAACACCTGTGCGCCGTCGTCGATCTCATTCAATATCGCCGACACCGACGGACTTATTACCAGCTCCGCAAAGCCGTTGCCGTAATCAATTACCAAATCTTTTTTTTCTTCCATATTTGTTTATTATTGCGGGCGAAAAATTTTTCGCCCCTACTTGTTTACTCGTTTACTCAAATAAACACTTCCATGTCGTTGATTTCAAAAATCGTGATTGCTCTTACCGTGCGGAATACCTTGCTTGTCAGGAATTTCAAGTTGAATGTATTGCTTTTGTAATGACTTGTTGTGCAAATGACATTATCGGCCGAAACGATGCTTCCGTCATCTTTCCAGAATTTCAGGGAAACGGCTTCGCCGGAATTAAGCATTAGCCGCATGGTATTGATATGTATCAGGTTTGCCATGTCAGTTGAATGTATAATCGTATGTATCGTCGAAAATGCGATTTTCTATCGTGTTGTACTCCATTTGATTACTGTCTGATAAGCGGTATTTAAATTCGTATGCCGGCAGAGCGTCGCGTGCGGAACTCCGCTTTACCGTCGCTTCCATGATGGTGATTTCCTGTTTTTCTTCTGCCGAAGTCAGCAGGAAAACGTCGCGGGTGGCGAACAATTCTTCAATCCAGTCTGCCGTTTCTTCGCGCAGGATACCGGTGTTGACTTTGTATTCCTTCACCAGATCAACGGCATATTTGCGGTATAAACCATTGAAGAATCCGAATTGATTTTCGTATTTGTTTTCGCGAAGCGACAGCCCGTAGGGGATAAACGTTTCTTTCACGCCGAACGAATTGAGGAAAAGAAAGTGCGGGGCCGGCGCCGATGGGCGACGCAGGTAGTAGGTAAAGGCCCGTACACCGGCTGAGACGGTATAATAAGCAATCGTTTCGGGATTGTCGAAAACGGCTGGGGAAACATCAATCGTAACCGTTTGATTCAAATCGTTTATCGTGATTGTTTTGCTTTCCGTTTCGCCCGATTGCCGGCTCGCCCGGACGGTTGCCGTCGTCGCTTCCGAAACCACCAGCGAGAGGTATTCTTTTTGCTGCGGGAAAGTGATTTTTTCGCCGTTCAGAAGCGTCAAAAACGAGCCGGAAAGGAAGTTGGCAGCCGTTTCGCTTATCGCTGTCAGGCCGTAGAGGACGGTTGTCGTAATGCTTCCGGTTCCGCTACCGGTAATGCCGATAACAAACGTTTCGCGCAGGCTTATTTTTGAGATATAGGGGATGAACAGTTTCCCCAGTTCGCGGATATAGATACGTCCTTCGCTGTCGGGCGAATAAGTCTCTAACAGGAACGGTTGCTGCCCCTGAATGGAGAAAGAAACGTTGATATTTCCGTCCGACTGAATGATGACGTCTTTCAATGCGGAGGAGAAACAAAAACTTTCCGGCTGCTGAAGAATAACCATAGCTGTTTTTTTATGCAAATATGGCGGGAACGGCAGGAATAAAAAAAGACAGCCCGCCGGTGGGGGCGGGCTGCGGAACTATTCGGGCAGTTCGTTTTTCGGGGGCCTGTTTTGAAGTGCCCAGACGGGCCGTCCGTCGTCAAACTCGATGGCGTAACCGTTGACGGCCATAAAAGCCGAGATTTCATCGAGATGGAACTCGCCCATTACGGAAAGGTCGAAGGCAATGTCTTCGGAGCTTTTCAGCAGTTTCACGGCGGAACCGGCGTGAGGCGGGAACTCGCCGGCGTAACGCTGCAGGATGATGACTTTCCAATCGGTGGTGACGCTCATAACGCGCCTCCTTCCTTATCGACGACAGTGAATGAGATCAGCATATCGTCATTGTAAGCGGTATAAGAAACTCGCCGGTCGCTTTTGCTTGCGACGGCTTTGAAAAGCATGGCTTTCATTTCTTCTCTTTCTTCCTCAGTAATGTATATTTTTGGAATAACAAAAAAAAAGCGGAAAAAAAATAATTTTTTCTGCTTTTCTTATTTGTTTTGATAATGCTTATTTGCCCAGTCAATCATATATTGTGCCTCTTTCAAGCCTGATTGAACAATATTATAGTTTAAATTACCATCGTATCCAAGCACCTTGTGGAGAGTTTCGTATGAATTGAGTAATGGACGATTCATCTTATTGTCAATTTTGCTTATCGCCTCCTGGTAGTCTTTAAATTCGGGGCGTTGCCTGCGTTTCAGTCCGGTTTTTATGCCTAAGGCAGCGTCAAGCGCCAAAAGGACTCCACACCAAGCCGTATGTCCGGCCATTTTAACATATTTTTTATCGTTATAGTAATCTCCTTCTTTTTCGGCTTTTTCTGACAGAATTTGCCTTGCGTTTTGCAAATACCGTTCGGCTTCACGTATAGGATGTTTTAATTCAGACATTTTCGTTTAATTTTTAATCATGCTATTTTTATTTTTTTTGCGAAGCAAATTTAGCGGAAATATTTTGTATTTCAAATATATTCCCGCTAAAAAATAAAAAGGCCCGCTTTTTTACGAAGCGGGCGAGAAATCCGGCATTTTTTTTGTGTTGATAAAAAATAATTGCCGAACTATGCATAATCAAAGGCTACCGATTGAAGTTCTCCTGCATATTGTTTTACACCGTCTTCAATACGTTTGAGCGTTTTTTTTGTAGGGTGCTTTACGCCGGAAGCATATTGCCTCATTTGCCCCTCGTTTATCCCGACAATACGGGCAAGGCTACTTTGATTGATAAATCCATTATATGCTTCTACCAGGGTGGGAATATCTTTGAATTTGTATTCAAAGATATAATCGCTATTCATCCATTCCTGTTTTTCTTCTTCATACAAGCCTTCAATATGAAATTGAACGCCTTCCTTCAAGTCTTTCTTTAATTTTTCTACCGTATCACGTGCAATTACGTACCCATCCAATTCGGGAAGATGTGCCGATACGCCTTTATTTGCCTTACATACAACTACTTTTAACTTTTTCATATTTTTTATTTTTATTTTATTAAGGACTTTGTGGATTAATCCACAAAGTCTCTGAATTTTAAACCTGATTGTCTCTCCATGCTTTTTAGGTTGCTTATACTCACATCTTCTGAAAGTTTACCGTCCACGGTAACGGTTTTTCTTAATTTTTTGATGTTTAAATTGTCGATGGCTTGTGCCGTTTTGTCTGTCTAAATACCATCCCTGCGAAATGAGTATTGCAATAATTTCTTTTACTTTGAATGTTCGTTTCATATCTCAATTATTTTTTATCAACGTCGCAAAGGTAGCGTTTTTTGCTACTCTATCAAATTTTTTTGTAATTATTTTTGCCTGAAACGAAAGATTTAACATTTATCTAAAAACAAAGGATGATTTGCTGGGAGATAGGAACGAATTGCTTAACGCTTTCAATTCTTCACGTTTTTCTTGCATTTTTGATTTTGTTTCACTACTTTTGTTGTACATAATCATTTGAAAAAAAATTGTTTTTAATTTGCCCTGCCGGATTGCTGTCCGGCAGGGCTTTTTAACTCTCTGTCAAGCAAACATTTTCTTCATTTGCTCTTCGTTCTCTGCAATCGCTTCCCGGAACTCCTCATTCCAAAACTCAATCAATTTCCTGATTGATTTGGGTGAGTTGCTGACAAATTCCTCGCCATTCGCATCGGTAACATTGATTTGTGCGTTATTACGGTCGTGGACAATAGCAAACTGTTCTAAGCGTTTGCGTTTTTCGGTCAAATCATCGTGCTTGCGATTGAGCAACGCAAGTGTGATTGCCCTGTTCTTCACTTCCTCAATGGAGAGGTTTTTCACTTCCTGTTCTTCCTGTTCCGGCTTGCCGGCATGGAGAGAAACAATTTTTGTTTCTTGTTTTTCTGCCGCTAAAGCGGCGCTACTGTTTTTTGACATAATTATAAAAATTAAATTGTTAATTAATTGGGGTTGTATCCCCTTTTCTAATACAGCATAAAGGTACAACTATTTATTTGATTGTGCAATAGTAAATTACATTCATTTTTCCGGCAAAATAATACCCCCTGCAAAAAACGGCCTTTCTTACCTTGTTGTTTGCATATCAATGAATTAAAACTTTTTTTCCGACACGAAAGGCAAAATCTCAAAAAAAGTGTGATAACAGCCTTTAATTTAATCCATTACCCTGCCAAAAGCATAAATTTTGTTAAACTTTTTCCGGATTTTCCGGCTTTCAAAAATTCAATCGACTGATAACCGGAAATTTAAGATGTTCAGAAACATCAAAATTTCCGGTTATCATCCTACTTACCCTGCCGCATATCAATAAAAAGAACTCGTAACAAAGGTTGCTGTTGACAGTTGCGGGAACTTGGTCATGCCGATATAGAGCGTATCCCACGCATCCGTTCCGTCCGTGCGGTACTCTAATTTATCCT
>JAISNS010000053.1 GCA_031276105.1 Dysgonamonadaceae bacterium | reverse complement strand
TCTAAAGACCTGACAAATTGCGTATGCAAGCTTCCGGATGATTTGGGCGGTCTGACCGGCGAAGTCGATATAACGATAACGCTCGGTGGCGTGGATTACCGCTTCGCCCGGATGTTTGAATACCAGTAAAGAAACGCTTTGCCGTTCAGGATCGACGCCCTTACACGAGCGTGTAACGCCGCCTTACACGAACGTGTAAGGCGGCGTTACATACCCGTGTAAGGCTGCGTTACACGAGCGTGTAACGGACAACGAGTAACTTACTTTCTTGTAACCAATAATACTTTTTCAAGGATACCTGAAAGCGCATGACAGCGAACGACATACAATCCTTGTGAAAGACCGCTGATATTGACGCTTTTACCCGAAACAAAACCGGTTTCATACAGTACCGTTTTCCCCGACAAATCAATAATTTCTACCCTGAAAATTTCTTCCGCAGGCCAATCAATCGCGACAGACTCTTGGGCAGGATTCGGACAGAGGATTAACGTGCTTTTCGCTTCCGGTGAATGAATCCCCGTTGCCGGAACCACTTTTATTTTGCCCGTTGTCAACAGGGAATTTGTGTCCCACACCGTCCCCGCGTCCACCGGCGGCAAGGTGAGGGAAAGAAATTGCCCGCTGATTGTGCCGGCAACGTCCAGCAACGTCAATTCCGCTCCCAGAGGGAAAGATTCCCCGCCATTGATTATTTCGACCAGGAGATGCCCGTTGAGCGCCAAATTTCCGTTCACGAGCAATTTATCTGCCGAATAGCCCGGTGCATTCCGAACGCCCATCCGCAACGTACCGTTCAGGGTAAGGTTTTTTTCCAAGCGGAGTGTTCCTAAACGACCCGTCCACGAGGAAGCCGCTTCGTTGCCCGGTTCGACAAAGCCGCCGCCGGCCACGGAAACGTTTCCGCCAACGATCCCCGTTCCGCCGATAGAGCCGTTGTTATTGACCGTGACATTGCCTGTGCCCGTACCGCTTCCGCCGGACGCCGTTACAATCAATCGCCCGTTGTTGACCGCAGTCGTTCCGGTATAGGTATTTACGTTCGAGAGGGTCAATGCGCCCGTTCCGGTTTTTGTCAGCGATCCGGCTGTGATTTTACCATTGAAAACGCTGTTCGTATTCTTGGCGCCGATTGTCCATAAATGGTTGCCGCTAAGCGTGGCATCGGTGGTTCCGCTCAATGCGCCGATAGCAAAAGCGTTGCCGGTATTGTTGTAAACGTTCAGTTTGCCGGCGACGTTCAGTTCGGCGTTCGGCAGGCCGTAATTGTTGTTGAAACGCAAATCGCCGCCGTCGGAATCGGAAGTAGCGGTAATCACTCCGGTAAATTCCGACCAGTTGCCGTTCAAGTCGCTTCGTACAAAAGGCGATTGGACGGTCAGGTTGCCTCCTCCGGTCAGTTTACCGCTGTAAGTGCAGCGGGAATCCAGATTAATCGTTCCCGATTTGCCTTCCGGGACTTCGATGTTCCAAGCGGCAGCGCTGTACGACGACGAATTATTCAGGCAATTCAGGACGCCGCTTTCGAATACGACTGTTTTTCCCGGCGTAGCTTCTTCCGTTTTCAGGTTGACCGTTCCGCTTTGGATAACCAGCCGGTCGAGGCTGTTGGCCGCGAAAAGCGACAAACTGCCATTGCCTGTTTTGGTCAATACTCCGCCGGTAATCAGGGCATTCCATTCAAAATTGATATTCGTATGAAACGTTCCTCCGTTGGCGCCTGCTTGAATGGCTTTGGAAGAGGTAAGCGTTCCTGTGGCTACGGCAGAAGTCAATGTACCGCCATCCAGTACGAATAATTCGGGGTTGTTGCTTCCGAAGCCGATGGAACCGGCATATTCCAGCGTGGGCATTTTTTCTACGGACAGCGTTCCGCCGGCGACGATGGTCGCGCCGGTATATTCGTTTACTCCTTTTAACGTCAGTTTTCCCGAACCGGTTTTAGTGAGGGAAGCCGCACCCGAAATGACGCCTTCTCCCTGAATGATATAATTGTTTTCCGTATCGACGGTAATATCGCCTGCCGGCAAAAGTCCCGACTTATTAACCGTTTTGGAGGGAGCGGAATCGTCGAAAGTAACATCATCGCCCACAGCGAAATAGGTATTCGTTCCATTCAGAGAGAAATTGGCCGCGCCGCCGGTTTCCCATACGGGATTGTTGTTGTCGCCTTTCCAGAGGATGGATGCGCTGTTCCGCATATTGGCGACAGTGAGGATAACCGTTCCGTCTGAAAACGAAAGGGTAGCGAATTTATCCGGCAAACCTTCTACCGCGACGCCGTCGATATTGCCGTCGATAGCCGCTACATCTTGCATCAGTACATAATCGCCTTCTTCCACAGTTCCCTGATTGATAATGCGAAACACCGCGGAATTTGTCGGGGTAAAGGTTTGATTGGCGAGCGAAATACGGTCACATTCTCCGGCAGAGGCGCCCAAATCGAACATAACAACCGCCTTTTCGTTCAACGTTAATCCGCCGGCTATCGTCAGGTTGCCCGTTGTGTTTTTGCCGCCGGGATACAGACAAGCGCCGTATTCCAGGGTCAATGTTTTGCCCAAAACGCCGGTTGTTTCCAGTTCGGCAAAGCGGTTTATCCAAACCGGGCTGTTTGTCAGTTCTCCGTTGAAGACGGTTACGCCGTCCCAAAGTTCGGTTGCTCCCGAATAATCATGATTTCCGTTGAAAATCAGTTTTCCGGCGCCTTGTTTTAAGAGGCGCATGTTTCCGGTCAACTTTCCGTTTGTCATATCGAATGTGTAATCGCCCGGAGCATTGACAAACAGGTTACGCGGTGCAACGCTTGTATTCAACGATATAGCTTCAGCCGTTTGGCCGGAAACGTCGAATAAAACATCTTCGCCGTCTTGATACGTCCGGACGGCTCCGTCTTTTTTCCAGTTGGAAGACGTTGTATTCCAACCGGCCGACGATTCAAACACCAATCGCCCGTTGTCGGCAACCGGGGGCGGCGGCAGGGTGATTCCTTCCGCTTCTCCCAAGAAATAGCTGACATGCGGCGGCTGATTGTATCCGCACATTTGCCAGGCAATGGCTTGCCGGTATTGCAAGTCGTGCATTAGCGTATAAATACGGTGTTCGGTAGGTATTGTAGTAAAATAGATGCGTATTTTCGATTCGTCGTCGCTTTTGTAAATCAGTTCTTCGCGCCAGTCTCCGAACAAATCGGCTTGCAGGCAAGGGGTTCCCTTGGTATAATTGCAGGAATAGTAGCCGGTGGTTACCAGTAAATCCTTCCATGAAGAGCCGGTGTATTTTTGGACGGCCCCCGTTCCTTTACCGGAGGAGGAACTGAAACCGTTGTGATCGACCAATTCTTCCAGCAAATCGCCGTCCCAGTAAATCCGGTAATTCGTAGATTTTCCGTAAAAATTGAGTATTTCGCGCCGTTCCGAAGCGGAAAAAGAACCGCCGGTGGAAGGCCACAGCTCTGCGCCCTTGTATTGGGCGGAAAAATTAGCGGCCATTGCCCGTCCGCAATCGCTTCCGGCGATGTATTGCAGTAAGATATTGCCGTTTTCGGCTGTCCGGAAAGTTGTGCCGTGGTAAGGCGAGTTTTCGAGGCAGGCAAACACTTCGAGACCTTTCCGGTAAGGGTCGAAATCGCCGGCGTGAATAGCGTCTCCGTGTCCCAATCCGGTAGAATAAAGCCCCGTACCGTCGTCGTCGATAGTCATGGAACCGTAAACGATTTCGTCGCGTCCGTCATTATCCACATCAGCCACCGAAAAATTGTGGTTGCCCTGTCCGCAATAGGCGCCGGTTCCCGAATCCCATTCCCATCGTTTTACGAATTTCCGGTCGATAATATCGTAAGCGACCATTTTTGTGCGGTAATAGATGCCTCGCGAAACAAAAAGACTTGGGCGTTTGCCGTCTAAATAAGGCGCTCCGTAATGGTATTTGCAAGCCCGGTGCGCTAACCCGCCGGCCTGCGTTCCGGATGTACCCCATTGCGAAACGGGTTGCCGGGCGATGTGATCGATGCGGTCGATCATCCGTCCGGTTTCACCGTCGAAGAGCGACAAGTATTCCGGGCCTTCGTATTCAAACCACTGGCCGTTGTTTTGCAGGCGGTCGCGGTAATTGGTTTTTCCGTCGGGAACGGGTTCGCCCATTGCATTGCCGAGGTCGGGAATAAGATTCCCTTCGCCGTCTATTGTTCCTTCCGATGTTCGCATGACGACTTCGGCTTTGCCGTCGCCATCGAAATCATAAACCATCGCGTTTATTTCCACGTTATGAAAAAGATTAGGGCCAACGTCGATGCGCCACAGGAAAGTTCCGTCCGACCGGTAAGCGTCGAACAACGTATAGTATTTGTTTTCATACGGATTGGCCGAATCGTAACCGTCATTCATTCGTTTGACGATAAAATCGTAAGCGCCGTCGCCATCCAAATCGGCAGTTACAATATCGTTGGTAATGTAGTCTGCGTAATAGGAATCGGGAACGCCGTCAATTTTGGGGATCGGTTGCAATGTCAGTTCAATGTAGGGATTGGGCAACACGGAAACCGAAGCGCACGGAGTTTGTTCCGTTCCGTCGATAACAGCCGCCACTTGATAATGCGAAGCCGGCGTTCCGTCGGTATCGGTATAGTTTGATGCGCCGCTAATGGGAGAAGAGGTAATCTTTGCGCCGTCGCGGTAGAGGTGGTAAGTTGTGCCGTACCATTCCGAAGCCGGAATGCGCCATTGGATATATACGCCATTAACTACTTCAACGGCAACGAGTCCGCGATCTAAATTTTCCATCCGGCGTTGGGAAAAAACGTTTGGAAAGAAGCAAAATAAACAAAATAAGCAAAAAAATAATGGTTTCATGTGTAAATGAATTATGAGTTATCAATTCGGAATCAAATGTATCCGGTCATTCACATCTTGTATCCGGCACTTTACCCCTTTGGTGGTAAAAGCGACCGCCAACAGCAAAACTTTCCCGTCGAGATACGCCTCGTAATATTTCCGGTCGCAGATTTGCTTCATCGCTTCGTCCAGCAAAGCGTCGATATTTTTCCGGGAATGATATTTGACTTCAGCGACAACCGTCAGCCCCGGTTGACGCCACACGGCATCAATACGACCGATATTCGTCAATATTTCTCCCTGAATATTAAATCCCAGCACTTTCATCAGCAGCAAAAACAACGAATGATAATAGGCTTCATTTTTAACTTGCAACTTGTACGGAATGTTGGCCAACAGGATGCGCAGGTTCTGTTCCAATCCTGATGTATCTCCTTCATGTATTTGCCGCTGCATATCGAAAACTAAGGGTTGGATTTGTTCTACGGGATAATTGCTGTAAGCATTCAGCAGATGATCCAGAAATGCCCGCTTGACTTCTTCATTGGGCATTCCGAGCGTGTATTGCAGATAACCCAACGACGAATCTTTTTGTTTAACAGTGAGATAACCGGTTTGAAACAAGAGGGATATTTCGCCAATATTTGCCGGGTCATAACTGTCGAACGCACTTGACGAAGTTTTGAGAGGTTCCAGTATCGGAATAAGTTGATTGCGTTTTTTAAGAAGTTCTATCAGAAAAGTCGGCGTTCCCGTGCGAAACCAGTAATTATCAAATTCCTTGTTGTTAAAGAATAGCAGAGTCGAAAA
>JAISNS010000017.1 GCA_031276105.1 Dysgonamonadaceae bacterium | reverse complement strand
GAGGTTCTAAAAGAGTCGAACACGAGGTTCTGAGCCAGGATGGAGATATTATAATAAGCGAAATCCCCATCAAACAGGATGAATTTACGCAATATAAGTTAATATTAAATAAACAGAATTGGATATTAGCGTTCTGCCACGTGCAAAAGCAAATGTCGGTGCGGATGTTTCATTAAATTTCGAATATCAAAAAGAATTAAATCCCTACACAGAAGGTTTGCCTGCCGACGTTGATACCGTTTGGACACAACGTTACGTCGATTTATTTTCCATTTTACTGAAACACAGCGATGCGATTTCTCGCGTTACTCTTTGGGGCGTAAGCGACAACGACACTTGGCTCAACAACTGGCCTGTTCACGGAAGAACCGATTATCCGCTTCTGTTCGACAGAAATTATCAGGCCAAGCCGGTTGTAGAAGAGATTATCAAACCGGCAAAAATTCCTTCGACGGAAAAGCCTGTTTTTACGCATTTTACCTGTCAGGGAGACGATGAGGCGTACAAAAACAATCCTCTGTTGCCGGATGAATTTTATACTCCCATTTTGCAGGGATGTTATCCCGACCCAAGCATCACGCGCAAGGGAAACGATTATTATTTAGTCAATTCTTCTTTTGCCTTTTTCCCCGGCGTACCGATTTTCCATTCCAAAGACCTTGTAAACTGGAAACAAATCGGGCATGTATTAGACAGAACTTCCCAACTGAAAATACGGAATACCGGAATGAGCGGCGGCATATATGCTCCCGATATTCAGTATAATCCGCACAATGATACGTTTTATATGATAACGACGCAAATTTCCGGCAGTATGGGCAATATGGCGGTAAAAACCAAAGACCCGGCAAAAGGCTGGAGCGACCCGGTTCAGCTGCAATTTGACGGAATAGACCCATCGCTGTTTTTCGACGACGACGGCAAAGCCTACGTCGTGCATAACGACGCTCCCGGTAAAGATAAAACCTTATACGAAGGTCATCGCGTTATTAAAATATGGGAATACGACGTGGAAAACGATAAGGTAATTCCCGGCACAGATAAGGTAATTGTCGATGGCGGTGTGGATATTTCCCAAAAACCGATTTGGATTGAAGGCCCGCATCTTTACAAAAAGAACGGACGTTACTATTTAATGTGCGCCGAGGGCGGTACGGGCGACAATCACAGCGAAGTTATTTTTGTCAGCGATTCTCCGATGGGAACTTACACGCCTGCCGGAAAAAATCCGATACTTTCGCAACGCCATTTACCTCAAGACAGGAAAAACAAAGTGGACTGGGCGGGACATGCCGATTTGGTGGAAACGCCGGACGGAAAATATTACGGCGTATTTTTAGCTGTCCGTCCGAATGAAAAAGGCCGCGTAAATACCGGACGCGAAACATTTATCCTTCCGGTGGACTGGAGCGGCGAATTTCCCGTCTTTGCAGGAGGCCTTGAACCGATACCCGTAAAACGGAAAACTCCCGAAGGCGTAAACAATCAAACCGGCAAAAACGGTTTCCTGCCCAACGGCAACTTTACGTTTTCCGACGATTTTTCTTCGCAAAAACCGGATTACCGCTGGATTGGCGTCAGAGGCCCGCGCGAAGATTTTATATCCGTTGTGAAACAGGGACTTCAACTGACGCCTTTTGCAACCAATATAAAGGCGCAGGCGCCGGTATCCGCTTTGTTTTATCGCCAGCAACACCGTTCGTTTACCGCCACGGCTACCTTGTGTTACACGCCACAGTCCGAAAAAGAATTGGCGGGCATTGTTTGCTACCAAAAAGAAACATTCAACTATGTATTCGGGATAACGAAAAAAGGAGCTGATTTTTATATCGTACTGCAACGAACCGATGGCGGCAACTCCTCAATAATCGCTTCCGAAAAAATAAGCGACACAGCAGGAAAAGCTCTTCATTTACAGGTAAAAGCAAATGGCGATGATTATGCTTTCGGCTATGCGGTCGATGGCAAAAACTTTCAAAACGTGGGAGGCACAGTCTCCGGAGATATTTTATCGACAAACATTGCCGGCGGCTTTACGGGCAGTCTTATCGGTCTTTATGCGACTTCGGGCAATGATGCGCACCCTGAAACAAAAACAAAATAATTTGGAATATGGAAAAAACTTGGAGATGGTTCGGAAAGAACGATAAAATCACTTTGCCAATGTTGCGGCAAATCGGAGTGGAAGGCATTGTAACCGCTTTGCACGATATTCCCAACGGCGAAATATGGCCGCCGGAAGCAATTTTGGATTTGAAAAACCATATCGAAAGTTATAGCTTGCGCTGGTCGGTTGTCGAAAGTTTGCCGGTTTCGGAAGAAATAAAATATGCAGGCGTAAATCGCGACAAACTGATTGAAAATTATACCGTTTCGCTCGAAAATTTGGGCAAAGCAGGCGTTAAGACTGTTTGTTATAATTTCATGCCGGTAATCGACTGGATTCGGACAGATTTGGATTACAAATGGGACGACGGCGCTTCGTCGCTCTATTACGACAACACAAAGTTCGCCTATTTCGACTGTAAAATATTAAAGCGTGAAGGCGCCGAAAAAGATTATACTTCGGAAGAACTCGAAAAAGTCCGGGCGTTGGGCAGAACGATTACGGAAGCCGAAAAAGCACAATTAATAGATACCATCATCGTAAAAACGCAAGGCTTTATCAACGGGAATATCCGGGAAGGCGACCAAAATCCGGTAGCCATCTTCAACCGGCTGCTGAAACTTTATGCCGGCATTGA
>JAISNS010000288.1 GCA_031276105.1 Dysgonamonadaceae bacterium | reverse complement strand
CGGGCAATTCTTGAGGCATTCAAGCAACCCGTTCCCCCGATTTTCCTGAGCGGACTGAACGGATCGGCAGGAAGTATGGTTTGTTCTACGATTTATAACGAATTGAAAGAAGCGCATTTCCTGTGTATTTTGAATGATTTGGAAGAGGCGGGATATTTTTACCATGATTGTTGTCAGGTGTTGGGCGATGAAGACGTCCTGTTTTTCCCGTCCGGTTTCAGGCGCAACATCCGCTACGGACAAAAAGACCCGGCCAACGAAATCTTGCGGACGGAGGTTTTAAACCGCTTAAATACGGGAAATAAACCGTATTTAATCGTAACTTATCCCGAAGCTTTAGCCGAAAAAGTGGTTTCGGGAGATGCACTGCAAAACAATACCTTGACTGTTTCCCAGGCGGAACAAATTGATGTTTTGTTTGTAGAAGAAGTCCTCGAATCTTACGGGTTTGAACGTGTGGACTATGTGTACGAACCGGGGCAATATGCCGTTCGCGGTTCGATTATTGATGTTTTCTCCTTTTCCAACGAGTACCCGTTCCGCCTCGACTTTTTCGGGGATGAAGTGGAAAGTTTGCGGACATTCGACGTGGAAACCCAACTGTCGAAAGAGCGCTTAACCTCCATCGCCATTATCTCGGGACAACCGGGCGGCCGCGAAACGACGCTTTTCTCGTACTTGAACGATAAAACCAAATTGGTCTTCCGAAGCGAAAAATGGCTCTATGAACGGATTGCCGGAATTTGGGAAGAAGAACCGATACTTGCAAATGAAGAAACGTTTCAGTCGTTAGACGAAATTCGTTTGTTACTGACCCCGGAAAACATTATCAGGGAGGCTACAAAGCGTTTCACCCAATTGCATTTGAACACTCCTCCCGCTGCCGCAGAGGGAAGAGAGATTAAATTTTCTACCGGACTGCAAACTTCTTACCACAAAAACTTTGATTTAGTCGCCGCTTCTTTCAAAGAAAAACAGGAAGAAGGTTATCGTATCTATATTCTGAGCGACAACGAAAAACAAACTGCCCGGATTCGTTCTATTTTTGAAGACCGGGGCGATGCAATTACGTTTACAGCTATTCCCGGCACATTGCACGAGGGATTCATCGACAATACTTTGCGGATTTGCCTTTTTACCGATCACCAACTGTTCGACCGTTTCCACAAGTACAACCTGAAATCCGATCGGGCGCGTTCCGGAAAAATCGTTTTATCGCTGAAAGAATTACAGCAGTTTCATTCAGGCGATTACATTGTTCATATCGACCACGGCATCGGGCGGTTCGGCGGATTAATCCGCACCGAAATTAACGGAAAAATGCAGGAAGTCATCAAATTAACTTTTCAGAACGACGATATTATTTTTGTCAGTATCCATTCCCTGCATAAAATTTCCAAATACAAAGGAAAAGACAATGAACCGCCCCGCTTGAATAAATTGGGTTCGGGCGCTTGGGAAAACCTGAAAGAACGTACCAAGAAAAAGGTCAAAGATATTGCGAAAGACCTTATCCTGCTCTATTCCAAGCGGCGCGATGAAAAAGGATTTGCCTTTTCGCCCGATACGTATTTGCAGAAGGAACTGGAAGCTTCGTTCATTTATGAAGATACTCCCGACCAACTGAAAGCGACGCAAGACGTCAAGCAGGACATGGAAAATTCCCGTCCCATGGACCGCCTGATTTGCGGCGATGTGGGTTTCGGGAAAACGGAAGTAGCTATCCGTGCAGCATTTAAAGCAGTTGTCGATGGAAAGCAGGTCGCGGTACTCGTCCCCACTACGCTATTGGCTTTCCAGCATTACAACACGTTCCGCGAACGCTTGAACGCGATGCCGGTAACTGTCGATTATCTTTCCCGAGCAAGGACGGCAAAGAATACGAAAGAAATCCTTCAAAAGCTGGCGGAACGCCGAATTGATATTTTAATCGGAACGCATCGCATAATTAACAAAGACGTTGTATTCAAAGATTTAGGACTGCTCATTATCGACGAAGAACAAAAATTCGGAGTCGGCGTGAAAGAACGCCTGAAACAGATAAAAATCAACGTGGATACGTTGACTTTGACGGCAACCCCAATTCCGCGTACCTTGCAATTCAGTCTGATGGGCGCGCGCGACCTGTCCAATATTTCGACGCCTCCGCCCAATCGTTATCCGATTCAAACGGAAGTACACCGTTTTGGCAGTGAAATCATCCGCGAAGCGATCAACTTCGAAATGAGCCGAAACGGACAGGTTTTTATCATCAACAACCGTATTTCCAACCTGAAAGAGTTGGAAGATTTAGTGCGCCGCGAAGTTCCGGACGCCCGAATTGCCACAGGTCACGGGCAAATGGAGCCTTCGCAGTTGGAACAAATTATCTCCGATTTTGCTAATTATGAGTATGATGTCCTGATTGCCACGACGATTATCGAAAACGGCATTGATATTCCGAACGCCAATACAATTATTGTCAATAACGCCCAGAATTTCGGACTAAGCGATTTGCATCAGTTGCGGGGACGGGTAGGGCGGGGGAACCGCAAAGCCTTCTGTTACTTGTTATCTCCTCCGCTCCATCTTTTAACTCCCGAAGCGCGCCGTCGCCTGCAAGCCATCGAGAACTTTTCCGAACTGGGAAGCGGCATCCATATCGCCATGCAGGATTTGGATATCCGGGGAGCGGGAAACCTTTTAGGCGCAGAACAAAGCGGATTCATTGCCGATTTGGGTTACGAAACTTATCAGAAAATCTTGAATGAAGCTGTCTTGGAGTTGAAGAACGAAGAATTTTCCGATTTATACAAAGACGAAAACGCGGTTGACACCGGCGAAAATTACATCAACGATACGAATGTAGAAAGCGATTTGGAAGTGCATTTCCCGGCTTCGTACATCCCCAACGATTCCGAACGCATTTTGCTTTACCGCGAATTGGACGCTATGGAAGATGAACGCGACATTGAACAGTTCCGCAACAAACTGCAAGACCGCTTCGGAAAAATTCCCCAACAAGGCGAAGAACTCATCCGAATTGTCCGCTTGCGGCGGTTGGCGCAAAAATTAGGAATCGAAAAGATTGTGTTGAAAGTGGGTAAGATGAGCATTTTCTTGGTTTCCCAATCCGATTCGGCTTATTATCAAAGCGAAGCTTTTGATAAGTTGTTGAAATTTATACAAAAGAATTACAAGCGTACGCAATTGAAAGAACATAATAAACGCCGTTCGGTAATCGTCGAAAAAATTGATTCGGTAGAAAAAGCGGTAATCACGTTGGAAGAAATAGGCCGGATGTAAAATCGCAATCACTCCGGAAAATGGGCAATTCATAACTGATTGGATCATAAAAAAATAAAGGTTGTCGAAATCACTTCGCCAACCTTCCAATTGAATTACTAACCCTTAACTATAACTAATGAAATAACACTCTTTACTATTAAAACAGTTTATTTGCTAAAATGTTTTACAAAGTACCGATTTTTTTTTCTAATTTCCTAATTTTTTAGCCAATATTTTCATATTATTCTGATTGATAATAAAATAAAATTGATAAAAATCACATTATTTAAACAAATTCAAAATAAGTGCATGAAAAAACGGTAAATTCAAAGGAATTTACGACCTTTGCACAAAATTTGAACAATATAAATTAGGTATTTAATGAAACTTTCATCCCTAAAACCCGGACAGCAAGGGGTCATCATCAAAGTGAAAGGACGAGGCGCCTTTCGCCGTCGTATCATTGAAATGGGCTTTATCAAAGGAAAAACGGTCGAAGTTATTACTGCGGCGCCGCTAAAAGACCCGACCGAATACAAAGTAATGGATTACGAAGTGTCCTTGCGGCGAAGCGAAGCGGAATTGATCGAGGTATTGACGGTAGAAGAGGCGCAGGTTTATTTACACGAAAGCAAACCTCATTCTTTAATTTTGGACGAAGATGCGCTTCATTCCGCCGCTCGTGAACAGAGCCGGATAATCAATGTCGCTTTGGTCGGAAATCCCAATTCCGGGAAAACCTCCCTGTTCAATATTGCGTCGGGAACACACGAACGGGTCGGGAATTACAGCGGGGTTACAGTGGACGCAAAAGAAGGAAAATTCAAATACAAAGGATACACTTTTAATTTGGTCGACTTGCCGGGCACTTATTCTCTGTCGGCCTATTCTCCCGAAGAACTTTACGTCAGGAAACAAATTCAGGAGGGTACGCCCGACATCATTATCAATGTGGTGGCTGCGTCCAATTTGGAACGGAATTTGTACCTGACTACCCAACTGATCGACATGGATGCAACCGTTGTCATTGCGTTGAACATGTACGACGAGTTGGAAAAATCGGGCGCCAAATTCGATTACGAGCATTTGGCCGGAATGATCGGTATGCCGATTGTCCCTACCGTTGCCAAATCGGGAAAAGGCGTTAACGCGCTTTTCGACAAAGTGATTGAAGTTTACGAAGGTAAAAATCCCATTGCCCGGCACGTGCATATCAATTACGGAGAAGAAATTGAAACCGGCATTCAGCATGTAAAAAAATTGCTGAAGGAAGAAACCGCCATCGGTATCGACACTTCGCGCCGTTATTTGAGTATCCTGCTTTTGGAACGCGATAAAGAAACCGAAAAGAAAATTGCGGTTTATCCGAAAGCAAAAAAAATATTGGAAGAACGGGATATTCATGCCGGATACATCCGGGAAGATTTCAGGGAAGATACCGAAACCGCTTTTACCGACGCCCGTTACGGTTTTATCGACGGAGCGCTGAAGCAAACGTATAAAGAAGGAAAAACGGATACGCTGAAAATCACCCATTTAATCGACCATATCGTTACCAACAAAATGTGGGGATATCCTATTTTTTTGTTTTTCATGCTGTTGATGTTCGAATGTACGTTCATTCTGGGCGACTATCCGATGCAAGGCATCGAATGGCTGGTCGGTATTTTAGGAGATTTCACCGGCAAATACATGCCGGAAGGTCCGCTAAAAGACCTTATTGTCAATGGAATCATCGGCGGCGTCGGCAGTGTGATTGTTTTTCTGCCCAACATCGTTATCCTTTATTTCTTCATTTCATTCATGGAAGACACGGGCTACATGGCGCGGGCTGCTTTTATCATGGATAAATTCATGCAGAAAATGGGTTTACACGGGAAATCATTTATTCCTTTGGTTATGGGATTCGGATGCAGCGTGCCGGCAATTATGAGTACGCGAATCATCGAAAGCCGCAATACCCGCCTGATTACCATGCTGGTAAATCCCCTGATGTCGTGTTCGGCGCGTTTGCCGGTATATATTTTGTTGATCGGCGCTTTTTTCCCTCATCATGGCGGTTTTATTTTATTTGCCCTCTATTTTATCGGGATTCTGCTGGCGATACTTTTGTCGCGCCTGTTTAAGAAATTTCTGGTCAAGGGCGAAGATTTGCCTTTCGTCATGGAACTGCCTCCTTATCGTATGCCTACGGCAAAAGCGATGACCCGGCACATGTGGGATAAAACTTCGCAATACCTGAAAAAAATGGGAGGAATCATTCTGATTGCTTCCATCATCATTTGGTTTTTGGAATATTTTCCGCAAAACAACGTGCGGAACGATTATTACAGTCAGCTTGTCAGCAGGGTAGAGCAGCAAGCCGTTAACGGTGATTTACCGGAAGAAAAAAAGGAAGAGTTGATTACCGGAATCAGGAAAGAACAAAACGAAGAACAAAAGCAAAATTCGTATATCGGGCAATTGGGGCGTTTCATCGAACCGGTTGTCCGTCCGTTGGGTTTCGACTGGAAAATAGGTGCGAGTTTAGTTTCCGGAATGGCCGCTAAAGAAATAGTTGTCAGCACCTTGGGAATACTTTACACCGGAGAGGGCGACAATAACCGGGCGCTTCAGGAACGTTTAATTGCTTCCGAAAAACCGGATGGAAGCCCGGTTTATACTCTGCCGGTAGCATTCGGTTTCCTGTTGTTCGTATTGATTTATTTTCCTTGTATTGCGACTATTGCCGCAATTAAAAATGAATCGGGTTCGTGGAAATGGGCG
>JAISNS010000276.1 GCA_031276105.1 Dysgonamonadaceae bacterium | reverse complement strand
AGTTGGGAAAGGAAAAAATCAACTTTTTCGCCTTCGCGCCGGTATTGCAGGTTTAGCTTGGAAAGAGAAAAGGAAGCCCGGATGCCGGGTAATCCGTCGGCGTCTAAGGTTTCCCAAATCGTATCCGAACAGAAAAGCAACTTCGATTCGGAATGATTGATGATATGACTGATGTCGCCGGAATTAAAATCTTGCAAAATGGGAACAATGGTAGCGCCGCACGTTAGGGCGCTCAAATAAACGATACACCAACGGGTAGAATTTTTACCGACTAAAGCAATTTTATCGCCCGGTTTTATTCCCATTGCATCATAGAGGATATGAAGTTTTTCTATTTCTTTTGCCAACTCTCCGTAAGTATATTTAACGGTTGTTGCATAGTCGTTTAAAGCCGAACTGTCAAAATTGTCACGAAAGCTTTTCTCAATAAGTTTTATTAAATTTTCTTTTTCCATCATTTATTAGTTGAATTTATACGGGGCAAATATAAGGAAAAAACGTTGTTAACTAAAAAAATGTTTGAGTCGATTCTTTCTTTTTTCCGGCAAATCTCTTTTGAGGCGCCAATGGAACGCGGATGACACGGATTAAGTTGCCGAATAAAATTATAGAGAAGATAAAATATTTCGTATATATTTGCCGGAAAATAGATTTTTATGTAAGTTTGCAGCGAATTTGCAAGAAAAATTTTATGCCATATTATCAAAATAATAATTTTTTAAATACAATCGCGCCGGTCACGAAAAATCTCCTGATAATTAATTTTATTGTTTGGGCAGGTTGTTGGTTAACTCGCGGGATGTCGTTGTCTGTTGCCTTATTGTTTGGACTGAAAAGTTTCGGAACCGCTGCCTTTTCACCGTACCAACTGGTAACTTATATGTTCACTCACGTCGATTTTTTGCATATATTTTTTAATATGTTTGCCCTGTTCATGTTTGGGAGCATAATCGAAAGGACTTGGGGCGCCAAGCGTTACTTAATCTATTATTTGGCAACTGGAATCGGAGCGGGACTGGTACAATTACTCGTTTGGCACGTGATGGGTGTTGACGGAATAACCATCGGCGCTTCTGGAGCCGTTTTCGGTTTATTGCTGGCTTTCGGGATGCTTTTCCCCAACGCGCCGCTTTTCCTGATGTTTATTCCGATCCCGATTAAAGCCAAATACATGGTTATCGGTTATGGCCTGATTGAATTTTTCTTCGGCGTTTTCAACTATTCTGATGATAATGTCGCTCATTTTGCGCACTTGGGCGGCATGTTGTTCGGGATAATCCTGATTTTATATTGGCGAAAAAAAGAAAACCGCTATTATTATAACAACCGTCCGTCGGTGTGGAATAAATTGACCAAACTTTTTAAAAAGAAACCGAAACGAATGAATATCAATTACCGGCGACCGGAAACCGACCTTGAATACAATACCCGGAAACAGGCGGAAAATAAAGAAATCGACCGGATATTGGAAAAAATTAAACATTCGGGATACAACAGTTTGACGGACGACGAAAAAAAGAAACTGTTCGACGCAAGTAGAAAATAAAGACAAGTAAAAAATAATGAAATACCTGGCAAAATTTATTTGGGGTATCGTAAAGACTATCGGATTTATTGCGCTTTTCTCCTTCCTGTTAGCTTCTTTTTCGGACAGGGTATCGCCTTATACTTGCCTTCCGTTGCAATACCTGGGCTTGTTTTTCCCTCTTATCTTGGGAATTAATGTCTTGTTTTTCATTGTTTTCCTGATATTTAAACAGTGGAAAAGCGGGCTTGTTTTTCTCGTGGTTTTTCTATTGTGCTCAGGCTCAATCCATACCTATTTTCCACTGCACCGGAAAACGGAAAAAATACCGGATAATTGCATTAAACTACTTACATATAATGTAATGCGATTCGACCTGCTGGCTAAACACGAAAAGAAACATCCCAATCCGGTTGTTCAATACATCATCGATCAAAAAGCGGATATTATCTGTATTCAGGAATATGGAGCATTGACCAATGGTAATCATATCTTATCTGAAGAGGCGCTCATCAAGGCTTTCAGTGCAACACCTTATTATTATATCGAACGGTTGAGACCTTCCACTCCGCAGATTTCGTATGGACTGGCCATTTTTTCGAAATATCCGATATTAAACGTCAAAAAAATTCCTTACGACAGTGAATACAACGGTTCTATCATTGCGGAATTGAACATTCGGGGGAAAAAGGTGACGCTTATCAACAATCATCTGGAATCCAATAAATTATCAGGAGATGAACGTACGGGATATTACGATATGACGAAGGAGATTAATACGGAAAAACTGGAAAATTTTACCCACATGATGTCAAAACGTTTAACGCCGGCTTATAAAACCCGGGCGCTTCAAGCGCAATTAGTGGATAAAATTATCAGAGAAAATAAAAACCCTTATATCATTGTCTGCGGCGATTTTAACGATACGCCCATTTCTTACGTCCGTCATAAAATAAAAGGAGACCTGGAAGATGCATTCGTAACCAGCGGAAACGGTATGGGAATTACGTTCAATAGATACCGCTTTTTGTTCCGGATCGATTATATTTTCCACAGTAAGAATATGAAAGCTTATAATTGTACGGTTGGAAAGTTACGCAATTCCGACCATTATCCGGTTTCTACTTATTTGGAATTTATAGAGTAGACGACGCTTTTTCGTCCTTATCCAGTCTTTTATATTCAAATTTATAGTGGAAATCTACCTTAAATCTTCCATTTACTTGCCGATTCATTTATTTTTTTCGAAAAAAGTTTGCATAGTTTGTATATATGATTCATATTTGCACCGGTTTTTGTAAAATACAATTAAAAAATTGGCAATTCCAGTAAATAGCATATTATGCGAATCAAGGGTTAAAAAATAAGATAAATGAAAGCCGCGGCAATTTTACCAAACAAGTGAACAAGCAGCCCTTTGGTAGAACGTACCTTTTCAGCTCTTTGAATAGTTGTTTTCT
>JAISNS010000268.1 GCA_031276105.1 Dysgonamonadaceae bacterium | reverse complement strand
TCGTAATCTTGGTTAAAACTCGACGCCTGACCTTCCCCGCCGAACAGCATATCTATATTTTCAAGATTGGGAAACAGAGCTATCATTTCAGCCGGCGTGTAAGCATACTCCCTGTTGGGAATACCGGTACTTCTATCGCCGGCAACCGTACTTGTTTTGTCCGGCTCCTGATAATTGATATTTGTCCCTTTCGTAAATCCCATTATTTCCGCTATGTCGTGCGTAAAGAATTGCATACATTGGTTGAATTGCAAATCTACTCCCGATTGGTATGTAGCGGCAAACGTTCCCCGCGCCGAACGTAATGTGTTTTTTACGTAAGCAAATATATCGGTATCAAAAATTATGCGGTTATGCTTGTAAAAACAGAGATTGATATTTGTCAACGTACCGCTTTGATTTCCTGCGGATTTTCCATTCCAGAAAAACTCCCGGCGGACGGGAGGGCGGTAACTGCGACCGTTCGGACTCATACTGCCATGATCGTCGTGGGTTGCATTAAACAGGCCTTCGATGGTCGATAAATTGGGAGAATACCACAACAAGTCTACCGGTATGTAGCTCTTGTCGTTCTCTAATACCGTATCCGGATTGACTAACCCCGTCCCTGCCGAAGGGTGTAACGCCGGGTAGACACTTTCAGCGTAAGCGTTTGCCGTGTTGTTTTTTGCATACCAGTTTTTTCCCAAGTTAGTCATTTGCCGGAATGTTTCAAACAGGCCGGTCAGGGTGGTAAAGCCTTCCAACAATCTGCGTTCGATGTTTGTGAATCCCGATTGCCTGAACGTTTCGTCCAGTCCGCGCGGTGAAAATCCCTGTTTGTTTATTTGAGAAAACAAGGCCGGCTTAAGCGCCCATAATTCGTCAGCGTTATATACGCCTGCCCCATAGTTCATGAAAGCCGCCCATGCACTCGTAACCAGCGGAGTCTCCAAAACAAAATCATCATCATGCCGGCAATTAACCAGTCCGGCAAATGTTTGATTGAGCGAGGATATGCTTTCCGATTTGAACTTTTTCATTTTTGTTATGTACGGATTATCGACAGGCATCGAAATCCATTCGCCGGCCTGATTGTAAAAACCGGGCGCAAATACAATGTTAGAGACGTCTCCGCCAAAGCGTACCACAACCGTATATGTTCCCGCCGTTGGATAAGTGTGTGTAATCGCTCCGGAATTGCCGATAAAAGTTGTTTCAAAATAATCGGCTATTCCGTCGCCGTCGGTGTCGATTCCGGCGTTTGAAGTCGTTCCGTTGTTTGAACTTAACGTAGTAAAAACATCGGAATTGCCGTCGCCGAAATCAATAGTATATATCAGGCTGTTATCGCTACGGAGCACAACCAGCGGCACGTTCTCATTGTTTACCGTGGTGGTGACTTCGAAGATAATTTCGCCTTCGGTATCGCCCGGCCATATCTTTGCGCCGTTGTACATCACTCGTTGCACATCGGCGCTTCCGAGTTTGATTGCCTGTATCGGTGTCGTTCCTTTGAGTATCATGCCGTTATGTTAAGAAATACAGGGTATTTTCGTCTATTTCTTCTAACTCTTCATAGGCCAATTCGGTCATGATAGCGATTGGGAGAGCGGGTTGTTCGCCGCCGCCGCCGCCGCCGTCGAAAGATAAGTTTGCGAACGTATCAACTATATCAAGAAATTCACCGCCAACTCTGCCGGCTGTGTTGGCTCCGTCTTCCGTTTCGTTCTTAATAACATTTGCAACAGTGCGTAATTGTGCTATTGTTTTTATTGGCATTGCATTAATCTCCTATCATTGTTATGTTTAATCTGTTTTTTACTTTTCCCGGAACTGTAAACAACGGAATGTTTTTTGCGTTTGCTTTCAAATACTGTATGCAATCGGCAATATAAATGTCGGCAACGGTCAAAGCGTCTTTTTCTTCCGCCAGCTTTATCTTCAAATCGTGACGCGATGAGTATTCGTCGTCTTTTTGCACGAATCCGAAACGGGTTACATTGCTGTCGTTGTGTTTAACTAATCGTGCATACACGTAATAGTTGAGCGCCGACAATAAACCTTTGAATGTTTTTTTACGTGTTTCGCCGCAAAGGGTTGTAAGATATTCCCCGCCGTTTAACAGTGTTTCGTATTCCGCAGGAAAGGCGGTTTTGTCTTCCGATAGAACGTATTCCAACAGGTCAATAAACAAAGCGTCTCCGATGCGGGGTTTGATGTTGATTTGTTCCGCTTCTTCGATGTATATTTCAATCCTGTTATTGTCCAGATTGGAGCTAACGGGACGGGTGTTTTGTTTGATATTATCCGGCGTTGTTAAATGATTTTCCATAAACTAATTTTTGTGCGCTTTCCTGATCAAGTCCAAACAATTCTTCGAGCGATCCTGTTTTTTGTTCGTTAGACATATTGGGATCGGACAAGATGCTTTGCAATGCTTGCGTACCGCCTACACCCAATTTAACCGCTAATGGCGTGCTTTCAATATCCGACAGGTATTTGTCTCCATCCTGTTTTTCCGGTAATCCTGTTTTTGAAAGAATATCATTCAGTTTAACCATATCCTTTTCGTATAGCTTTATAAGCGTATCTACATTTGTTTCACTCGGAACAAAAACTAACGGTTGTATTGTAAAGTCGCTTGTATTAATAGCCGCGTACCAATGTTTGAATATGCTGTTAAATGCGCGTTCAATCATCCGTCGTTCTTTGCTTGTAACGGTCGAATAATACTCGTAGGCGTCTCGCAGTATTTCGGATGAAAAACCGATGGAGCCTTTCATTATCCGATTCCATATTTCCTGATTGAAGGCTGCGTAAATTTTTTGGCTTGCCGTTTCGGTTGTTACGGTAAATTCTTTATCATAGTTGGCGCTTTGGATGCGCTCAAATTTCGGCATTTCTTCATCGTGCTCAATTTCGATGTGCATTACTTTTCCGGTATTGATGTCGCCTTGCGCTTTGTTGATTGAATCGGCAATGCTTGTATCGTCCTGTTCGGATTCGTTTTCGGCGGTGTCCTGTCCTTTTCTTGTTATGAAAACGGAAGCCGGAAAAAGTCCGTTGCGGGAGTTTCGATTCAGGATGTTTCCCAATCCTTCTTCAGTGGACATGTATGATACTACCGAATCATGTACGGGTTTGGGATAGGTTTGTTTGCCTTCTTCTGATAACCAGAGTGTTTGCCCTTTGTAGTTTTCGATGTTTTCGGCGGCTTCTATCTGGGCTAATACAACTTCTTTGCGCGGGTTGAATACGTCGATGTAATCAATGTTTTCCTTACCGACTTTGATGTATTTCCCGGCTCGTTTGGTTTTTCCTGTCCAGTCGGGATGTATGGCTATTTGCCCGATGTATCCTTCCGAATCCGGTTCGCAAAGGCGTGCGTTTTCAAAAGGGATGTGGGATAATTCCACTATTTGCCCAAATACGTTGTAATTGACGTGCAGGGCTATTCCTCTGAAATTAGCCATGTCGGATGCAAGCAATTGAAGGATGTCGTCGGCGGTTTCTCCGGCTGCGTTTAATACGGTTTCGGAAAAGGGAATATCTTTGAATCCGTTTCCCTGAATGAACGATTTGTACCGGTCTATACACGATGACGCCGATTCACTCGCGGCTACAATAGCAACTATTTCCTGCGGATAAAGGTTGTTGTGTCCGTATGATTGGATACCTAAGTTTGATATAACGGGTACATCAAACCGGGGTTCCGTTTTTTTTACAGTCTTTACGGTAGCCATGGGAATTAAGAATTAAGAATTAGGAATTGTAAGCTGTTCTTTTGCCTTGTCGATGTAAGTATTCAAGGCGCGGACGGTTACTTTTTTCCCTTCTATTTCGTATTCTTTGTACTCTTCTTTGAGGGCGGCTTTCGTAGCTCCGGCTTTCAGTTTTTCGGATAGAAGAATAATGAAAAATTGTTCGGCTTCCGAATGTTCGGCTTCCGGCGCGTTTAATCCGATGCGCGTTTCCCAATCGGGCGGGTAGTGCGAGAAAAAACGGATTAATGCCGGATTTTCTTTGAGCCGTTGTTCGGCGATTTCGTCGGTGAGATTTGCGTTTGTATAAACGTCCGGGTAATCTGCCGAATGCAGGATAACGCCTGCGACTAATGCGTAATTTGATTGTGCCATGAGTTTGTTTTTTTGTAAGTAAATACACATTTCAATGAGTGCATCCTTGTAACATTCACCGCAAGTGGTGCGCACAAATGGACGGCGCAGGACTTGTATTTGTGTTTCTTCGATAAATTTTTTATCGGAAGGCGAAAGCGCGTGTATGCGCGCTTTCATTTCTTCCAACCGGGATGCTATCGTTTCCATTATGCGCCCGGCTCCGGCACTATATTAAGAAGCGAAGCAAACAGGGTTTTCGTTACCGCATAGCTCGTATCGTAAAGGAACAGCCCCGATTTTGGAGACCTTGTTTCTCTTAACAGTACACTCCATCCGCCTTCCGTTTCGTCGCTATACCTGTTGTTTTCGAGTGTTTCGGCGCGTAATCCCTGATAGTATCCTGCGATTTGAAAAGCCGAATCGCCACCGGTAGCTGTCTTATTCAGGTTCTTGAATTTGTTTTCATAGACGATTACAAATTCACCGTTTGCCAAACCATCAATGATGTTTGCGCATACATCCGGATCGTGGTTCAGGATGATAAACCCGACATCGTTGGTGAAGGTGTTGCGATTGGTTCCCTTTTCCATTGTGGTTGTCGTGTTATTGAACGGCGTCGGAGTTGGTACATATATTGCGTATCCTTTTTTCCCGACTTTTAACGGGAATGTTTCAATAACGTTTTTGCGTGTCGCATTAAACACAACTCCCGCAAAGTTAATATCCTGACGGTTGATGATAACGCCGTTTTGTTCGATGCCGGCTATTACCTGATCGTTGCAATCAAATTCGATTGCCTGTTTGATTAAAAATTCACATATTGCCATGCTTTTATGAATTATGAGTTATGAATTATAAGTTATGAGTGACAAGTGACGGCGCTTTGCGTACTTGTCACTTGTCACTGTTAATAAGCAAACATTACTAATTCGTCTTCCCATGTAAGTGTTCCTACCTTGTCTTTTGCCAGAAGGTAGTTTGTCTGATCTTTCTGCGAGAAGAAAATTTGTAAATCGGCTATCATATTGCTTGAATTAACGCCGCCTTTCAGCGTGTTTTTACTTGCCAAAACAGCGCGGTGGGGTTTGTTCCATTTCGTGCCGGTGTCTTCAAAGGCTCGAATCATTTCATCCCATATCGGGAGGGCGAGAATGGTTTGCCCGTTGTATTTGGTGGCGGTAATAAAGCCGTCAAACAGGGATTCCCATTGCAGGTCGCTACCTTTATTGTTTGCTTTCACGTCGATCGCAAGGGCGTCGGCGAGGGTTTGCGTAACCAGCAAAATTTTGTCTGATTTTTGGCGCAGCTTCATGGGTGCGTCGTAAACAAGCCGGTCGAAAATGGAGGTTGCTACACCGGTGGCTTTTAGCGCATCCAGTTGAGCGGCTTTTGTTGCCTGCGCGTTGGCGGAAATCACTACCCGTTGCTCTGCGTTGGCGGCTGTGATAGCGAGTAAGCGTTTGAAAAGCCCGTCCGTTACGGTAAACAGTGTGGGATCGACTCCGGAGGTGATGTTACCACCGGTGTTAACTCCGTCCACGATGTTTACGTTAGCGGCTGCGGTGTCGCCAAACCAGAAAAGGCGCCAGATCATTTTTTCCATTGCCAGTCTTAATCGCGGTTCCACGATTGCATCTATGTAATCCGTTCCGGTAAGGTCGGCGCGGTCGGTGCCGGTACGCATTGCAAATTGTACCATCGTTTGTTCGAGGTCTGCGTAACAGATGGATTCGGCTATTTCGTAGGCTCCGAGATTCCATGTTTTTTCGAGCGTGCCTATTTTGGATGATTTCCAGTCCGGAGCGCATCCGTTGGAAGGTCTCCCAACGGGTTCGAGTTCGCCGACGCCACCCAAGCGGGAGCCGGGAACGACGCCGGTTAAGACGTCCATTGTTTCGTTGATTGAGCCGAATTGCAGAACGCTCAAAAATAAGAGTTCGCGCAAATCGGTTATCCCTTGGTTGCTAACCGCAAATTGGTCAAAGAATTCTTTTCCTGTACTTGGCATAATTTTTTATTGTTTTACGGTGATTAAATTAGTTTTGTCCGGCTTGTTTAGCTTTCAGTTCCGCCAGCCTTTTAGCCGTCCGGCCTTCGCGGGTGTTGCTCTCTTTTGTTTTTCCGGTCATTGCGGCTTTGCGCGTGGCGGGTTTGTAGTGGGAGCAATGCTGTGCAAGCCATTCCGTACCTCCTGCAATCTTGATCGCGTTCAGTTGATTGATTTCTTCGACGCTTTTGGCGGTTGCTTTGAGGCTTGCGAGTTGTTCTTTCAATTGCGCGTTTTCGGCGCGTAACTGTTCCAATTCTTCGTTGGCGCTTTCTTCTGCCGGAATGATTTCCGTGATTACTCCATCGGCTACAACGATGGTTGAGCCGTCGGGCATAACGTGTGAGCCGTCGGGGGAGGCGGTATCGCCAACTTGGGGTTCGCCTTCTTCCCGGTCAATAACGACAATGTCGCCGTTGGCGGCTGTGAGTTCTAACATGTTTGCTTCCAAGTCTTCCCCTAAGAGGAGGGCTAAGATTTTTTGGAGCTTCGATTCTCCTTTTTTGTTTTTTGCCATTTTTTTTGTTTTTGAATTATTATTTGGTTTATGAATTAATGCCATTGCTATTTGCTTTGCTTCGGTTGCAAATCCGAGCGATACGGCTTGCGTGGGTGCGATGTAGGTTTCTTTGTCCATAAGATTGGATACGGTTTGTTCATCCAGTCCGGTTTTTTGTGCGTAGAATTTTTCACACCGTTTTTCAAATTTGGCTATCCAGTCGGTTGCTTCCTGCAATTGTGTGCTATCGCCTTGCACTGACGTCCACGGGTTGTGTATCATGATCGGACATCCGGCTATTCGTTTGTCGCCGGAAAGGAAAAGAACGGATGCAGCGGATGCACATTCGGTTTTACATTCGGTAATTATTTGCCGGTTCAGTGATCGCAGGTAGTCGTGCATATTAAATGCAAGTTCACCATCACCTCCGGGCGAGGCAATGAGTATATGTAGCGGGGTATTAGTGGGTTCTTTCTTGACGTCCTGAATAAGACGAACGAGAGAGTACTGGCCTTTTTTGCTTCCGATTATTCCTAAAACTGTTATCATACTCGCTTTTTATTGCGAAGGTCGGAAGGTT
>JAISNS010000162.1 GCA_031276105.1 Dysgonamonadaceae bacterium | reverse complement strand
GACAGAACCGAACACAAACTAAATCCCTGTGATTTGACGGCGGAGAAGGGCTTCAATAAAGGCCCTAATTTGAAACGTTTGACAAATCCGAGAACCCCCTCGTCTATTTTTTCTTTGCTGCTTAGAAGTGCGGATAACTCGTTTAATTTGCTTATTTTTGTACCCATAAGTGGTGTGTTGTTAAGTTACTTGTAATTGAACTTTAACTCATTCAAAAATAGTAATTTATACTCAATTCACACCACTTTTAACATTTTTTATTGTGCTGGTTTTTAGTCTTTTAAAAGGTGGGAAACTTCAGTTCTTTTAATCCGGTATAGTTTTTCTTTGTAAGCTTTACGCCCTTTGTCGAATCGCTTATGTAAGGTTTATTTTAAATCAACAGTTGCATTTTCAATTAAATTTACGGTAAAAAAACAGAAAAATTTTGCATAAATAGAATTATTGTCTTACTTTTGTTTCCGAAAATAACAAGAAAAAACAATTTTTTATAACATTAATGTATTTAGTTTTAATCATAATCAAAAGAATATGAATCATTTAAAATCGACCTTAGTTCTTTGTTTCCTCTTTCTGTTATCTATGGGTTTACATGCTCAGAAGAAAGAAACAAAAATTGAATTACAAGTTGTAGAAAATGCTTCTTCCGAAAAAGTATTGAAGAGAAAAGTGGCCATTGTTCGCTTTTCTAACGAAACTCAGTATGGTAAAGGAATTTTCTATGACAAAGAAAACGATCCGATGGCCAAACAAGCCTTGGATAACTTGTCGAACAAACTGGCTTCTACCGGAAAATTTATGTTACTGGAGCGTTCCGACTGGGACAAAATTGCAGAAGAAGGCAGTTCGGGATACGATAAAATCGGCGCCGATTATGTGATTGTCGGCTCAATTACGGAATTTGGACGAAAAAGCGTTGGCGACGCCAATCTGATTTCCCGCAGTAAAGTACAAATGGCCGAAGCTGCTGTTTCCCTCCGCTTAATCGACGTTTCTTCCGGCTTGATTATTTATTCCGAAGAAGCAAAAGGTGAAGCCGAATTGAAAACCAAATCGACGTTAGGCGTCGGCGGTTATTCCGATTTCGACGCTACCCTCAGCGACAAAGCCATATCGTCTGCTATCTCACAATTAGTTGAAAATGTGATCAATAACTTGATGGACAGACCGTGGAAAGCGTATTTTCTGGCTGTTGACGACGGCGACATCTTTATTACCGGAGGAGCTTCACAAGGCATATCGGTCGGCGACATCTTCAGGGTTAAAGAAAAAGGGAAAACAGTAAAAAATCCTCAAACAGGAATCAAAATGGAACTGCCCGGGAAAGAAGCCGGAAAGATAAAAGTAAATTTTACCGGCGGCGAAACGCCCGAAACCGAATTTTCCCTGGTTCAATTTATTGAAGGAAAAATTGATGAAAACAATCTGTCAAACTATTATATTGAAGAAAATAAATGATGAAAAAATATTTATTCATATTATGCATCGTTCCCCTTATCCTTGCGGGATGCCGCGTGGGACGAACTACGGAAGTAAGAGGCTATGAAAATGAATCTTATCTCCAATTTGTACAGGGAGAGCAAAAATATCCGGAAGGTGTAGAAGTTTTTGTTGACGACCTGCCTTCTTTTGCAGCCAAAGTAAACAAAGTGAACGACCGAACGGTAAAAGGCAATGTTTATACCGTAAAAAGCGGAACTCGCCACTTGAAAGTCGTCTATAAAGATAAAGTATTGTTCGACAAACAGGTAGTGTTGTCTTCTCAACAGACGCGACAAATACAATTGCCTTAAACAGAAATGAATTATGAAAACAGTCATAAAAACACTCACATCGCATTTATCGCTCGCCGCTATGAGTAAAGGGCTTATTTCCGCTCTTTTTGTTCTGCTTCTGGCAAGTTGTGTTTCCGTACCTAAGCCACTCTATACCTGGGGAAACTATCAGGAACGAACGTATGCTTATATAAAAGATGCAACAGATAAAAGTCAGGAAGAATTGCTGAATACGTATCAAAAATTGATTGATAAACAAGACGGTTCACGAAAAACGATTCCTCCCGGTATCTGTGCCGATTATGGTTATTTACTTTATAAACAAGGAAAAACGCAGGAAGGATTGGCTTTGTTAGAAAAAGAAATAGCCTTATATCCTGAATCGGCGGTTTTTATTTCCCGAATCATTAAAAAATTGAAAGATGAAACTAATTAAATATCTATCATTGCCATGCTTAGCATTGCTTGTTGTTTCGTGTGGTTCGCCGGCTTTGACCAAACAGCAAGCTTATCCGAATATTTATTCGGAACGTCCGTTGTCTATTGCCGTTATGCCGCCCATCAATAATACGAATAATGTAGAAGCGAAAGAATTTCTGTATTTAACATTGGCTCAACCACTTTGTGAAAAAGGGTATTATGTGCTTCCGCCGTTTTTAACCATGGAGATGTTCAAAAGCGAAAGCGCTTACGACGCCGAATTATTTATCAACGCTCCGGTCGATCGTTTTGGCGATATTTTGGGCGCCGACGCCGTTCTGTTTACGATTATCAATAAATGGGAAAAAATGGCCTTATCGTCCAATATTTATGTAGAAATAGAATACCGCCTGAAATCGACTCATACAAACGAAATTCTTTTTGAGCGAAAAGGAAATATCACCTACGACGCTTCTATTAACTCAAGCGGAGGAGGGCTTATCGGGGCTTTGGTTAATGTGGCTGCTTCGGCGCTGAATACGGCGCTAACCGATCACATCAAAGTAGCGCGAGTATGCAATACTTATACGCTTTCCGACATTCCTGCCGGAACATATAACCCGGTCTTCGATAAAGACCGAACCTTGCCGGCAGGCGCTAAAGAGTTTAACCAAACGGTTAAATAAAGCAAGTTCGCCTATTTTTTTATGGCTATCAACACGACGAACGCTGATTTCTTTTCGGCTAAATCTTTTTTGAGGTGTATTGTTCGTGCTTACGCATCATTTTTATAACGCTCTTAAATTCTGCGATTGGAGTTGCTTGTAAATACCATTGATGCAAGTTTTCAGTAATTTGTGCGTCTTTACCGGTCGTGCCATTGCTTAAGACTGATTTGATAGGCTTTTTTTAGTTCTTCGTGACAGTCAAAAACCTGTTTAACGGCTTCGCCCATTTCGCGATTTCACCGGCTTCATAAGCATATTTCATTATATGAAACTTGACTACCGGTACCGCC
>JAISNS010000066.1 GCA_031276105.1 Dysgonamonadaceae bacterium | reverse complement strand
TTTTTGTTTAAAATAAAACACAAAATTAGCAAAAATGTGGATTGATGCAAGGGGGCGAGTGAACTCGCCCCCTAATTTTTATCCGTTTGTGTGTAATTGGGAATTTTATGCTAACTTTGCAGCAAGTTAAACAAAAAAAAAGCGGAGACGTTTTTTCGTACAAAAACATCCCCGCAGAATAAAAACTTAAAAGTTCTTTCAACAGGGTGCAAGGTACGAATTTCCCCCCGCTTAGACAACAACACGGGGTTAAAAAAAATCATGTCTTTTTGTAATTAATTATATGTCAATATTTTATATTTTCAACTTTGTCACATAAGTTTTCGCTCCGATACATCTTGCCCTACCCTTGCCGGTAAAAACCCATGCCTGCACTCCTCCCATGCTAATTGTAAATTTCACAGCCTGTCGGCACAGAGCGGCTTGCCAACGGTTTGTTATTCCAATCTTTTCCTTTCGTTTTCTATTTCTATTGTTCGGAGGTGTGTGTGCTTCCGCTTTCCAGCCCATTTGATGCGAATGAAATTATTAATTGATAACTATATAACTATATCCGGAACCCCTTAACCTGACGGCTATGGGCTTGACCCGCAATCCCCTTTTTCCCGCAGTGCGTTTTTCAGGGGATCCCGCGTCAAGCGCGGGATGACAGGAAAATAATGCGTTCCATTGTGCAACGGACACAAAAAAACCTGCCGAATCTCGTTGGGAGATAAGACAGGTATTGTATTTTTCCGAAATAGGATTATTTCGCTGTGTATATAGGCATAATTCCGTTAACTTCCAAGCTTTGGAAGTTAATAATACATAATAAATTGTTATTTACGGAAGCTACCATATTCTTTGTTGTTGTTTTACAAAAACCGCTGCAAATGTAATTCAATAAATCAAATTATGCAAATATTCGGCTGAAAATTTTGGCGGGCAAAGGTAGATTAAATCCGGTTGTAACTCATCACTCATCATTCATAACTCTATCTACTTTCCGTTCTTCCACGTACCAGAGGTAGCCTTCGACGCGGGAATATCCCATGTTTTCCAACAATTGCATGTATTGTTTTACTTGCTTTTTGTGCCTGTTGTGCGCTTCTCCGAATTTGAAATCAATGATCCGGACGGAATCGCCGCCGGTCAATACGCGGTCGGGACGTTTTTGTTTCAGTTCGCCGTTTTCTTCCATCAGGATAGTCGCTTCGGAATAGTCTTTATATTGTCCCGAAAACCAGTCTTCTACCTGCGATTCAAGAATGTAGCGGCGAATTTTATCCCGGATGATTGGGAGTTCGGAGGGATGAATCAATCCTTCCGAAGCAAGGTTTTCACCGGCTTTGTCAATATCTTCCCATGTGTGAATTTGCTCGAACAACTTGTGCATGAGATTACCGTAGGCAATGTACTGCCCCCTTTCCCGTCCGGTTTCCTCGGCGGACGGGGTTACAAATTCGCGCGACTGATTGGATTGCTTAAATATCGACTCGCCCGGCTTGAATATTTTGGCGGCAAAAGAAACCGGAAGCGATTCCGGTGTTTGTTTCAACAGATTGTCGTTCGCCTTCTCCGCTTTCAGCGTAACGTCTAAAATTCCTTTCTCAAACGTTTGCTTTTCTTCGTTCAGGGCGCCGGACAACTCGCCGATATTGATTTGCAATAAATCGGAAACCGTATTTATGGAGGCCGTATCGTCCGATTTTTCGTTCTTACAGGCTACTATCAGCAAATTATGCTCGGCGCGGGTAAAGGCTACATAAAGCAGGTTCAGATTATCCATCCAGGTTTGAGTGGTTTCTTCCTTAAATTCTTCCGCAAAAATTGTTCCGTTCATTCCTTTATTATACGAAACCGGCAGCAATTCAAGGTCATAGAAACCTTCTTTGGGGCCGCACCAGACGGTAACGCTGCTTCGCGGTTGTATTTTCCAATCGCAATAGGGAATAATAACGGTGTGGAACTGAAGCCCTTTGGACTTATGGATACTCATCGCCCGGATGCCTTCGACGCCGGCGGATGCACCAATCGTTTTTTTGTGCAATTCTTCGTTCCAGTAAGTAAGAAAAAGGGGAATATCGGCATAACGTTCGTTCAGGTAGGCCGAAACGGCGTCGTAGAAAGTAAAAAGGTAGGCCGTTTGTCCGGGGAGGCGTTCCATGTCGAACAGGTTGTAGAGGTAAGTGATTAATTCGAGCAAAGGCACGGCACGCAATCGCATCGCAAGCGAAGCAAAATTGTCAGGATATGCGGCATTGCCGTCGGTCAGATGCTTTAACTGTGCCTGCGCGACCGGGTTATCCGGGTCGGCGATACAGCGCAAGGCTTCGATAATAATTTTGATTGCCTGCGACGAATCGAGTTGGAACGCTTCGTTTGAAACCAAATCGAGGTAATGTGCTTCGGCCAACTCCGGATGTTCCGTTTTCAACGACGAGAGGTAACTTGCCAGCCGGATTACATCTTTGTTGTAACGGGTAAGGATGCATATTTCCCGCGCCGGAATACCCGCGCGGTATAAAGATTGAAGTTTTTCGAGGGTCGTTTCTTTTACCCGGTCGCCGTAAGGTTTGTCGTCTGTTTTTTCCGGGATAAAATCAATGGATACAAATCCTTGTGCCGTTGTTTTTTTTGTTTGTTGGACAACGTTTTCCGGATGATAGGCCGACAAAAAAGGCGAATCGGATGCGTCGTTCCATTGTCGTTCGTAGAGTTCGTGCAGCGACCGGGCGGCTTGCGGGAAAAAGCGGTTGTTAAATTCGATGATTTCTTTTTCGCTCCGGTAATTATAGCTCAAATTCAGTTCCCTGACGTCAAGTTCTTTTCCGATATTTCCCAAAATTCGCCAATCGCCGTTTCGCCAGCGGTAGATCGACTGTTTCACATCGCCGACAATCAGGCTAAAGCGGTTGTTTGCCTGAATGTCGGAAAGGAAAACCTTGAAATTGTTCCATTGCAGGCGCGAGGTATCCTGAAATTCGTCGATCATCACGTGGCGGATTTCGGCGCCCAATTTTTCATAAATGAAGGGAGCGTCCGAACGGTCGATCATCCGGTGAAGGAAGAGGGCGGTATCGGACAGCATAAACCGGTTGTTAGCCGCATTTTGTTCGCTGATTTCTTCTGTTATATCCCTGATTAAACCCAGCTGATGCAGGTTGCGTGTTATCATTTGGGACGTATTCATGATGGATAACGTTTCCAGCGTTTGTTGCAGCAGGGGGATAAAGTGGGAGGCCGCCAGAGCGATAATTTCGGATTTCCGTTTCGATTTGGCGCCTCCCCAAGCGTTGGCGTTGGCGCGGCATTTTTCGACGGTCGATCCGGCAACCGCTTTGTATTCGCCTTGCGCCGTTTTGGTAAACAGGGCAAGAGCATATTTGCTGTTTCCGAAATCGCTCATTTCGAGTTGGTTTTCATCCAGAATCGCGTTTATTTCGGCGGAAGTCTTTTTGAAAAAGGCTTTACATTCGTTTTGAATGCTATGCTGCTGCCGGTTCAATTCGGCAAAAATACCGGGATTCTCATGCAACTGTTTGAGCAGGAGATATTCGTGTTCCTGAAAATATTCGTCGTAAATGCAGCGGCAGAAATCAAAAATTTCTTCTTCAATCCGCCAGTTTTTCCCTTCGTCGAGTTTATTTTCGATATAAGTTGTCAGCCAGTTCAGGATTTGTTTGTTTTCTCCGGCCTTTTCAATAGTGGCATGTACGGCGTCGTAGAGTATTTTGTTCGTGTTCATTTCCAGATTGAAACGGGAACCTTTCCCCAACTCGCGAGCGAGATTGCGCAGTACCCGCTGGAAAAAACTGTCGATCGTAGTGATATTCAAACGGCTGTAATCGTGCAAAATACGGTGGAGAATCCGTTTCGATTTTTCCCGTATTTCCGATTCTTTCGATTCATTTCCCGCTTCGCGGAGAAGAGCTTGAAACGAGGCGAGGAACCCCTGCGAGTCGTTTGTATTGAAGGCCAGTCCGTACAATTCGGCGAGGATACGGTCTTTCATTTCGCCGGTTGCGTCTTTTGTGAAAGTAACCGCCAAGATATGGCGGTAATTATCGGGCATATCGGCCAATATCAGTTCCCTGATGTATTCGAGCGCCAATGTGTAGGTTTTGCCCGATCCTGCGGATGCTTTATATATTTTCAGTTTGGAGATCATTGTTTATCCGGTTTATATTTTAACGGTTGAAAAACAGTTATATTTTTGAAAGTAAAAGAGTTTTTGTACATTTGCGGCATGAAAAAGCAATTATTAACAATTTTTCTTTTGTGTTTGTTTGGCGTCCAGCGTTTGTTAGCTTCCGAAACGACAGTCGATTCCCTTCCCGAAACGTCGCCTTTCTCTCCGGTGGAATACCGTGCGAAACGAACCGATTTCATCCTTCCGGTCGCATTGATTACCGCCGGCGTAATAGCTTCGCAAACCGGCTACAAGGACATTTTTCCTTTTGAAAGAAGCAATTACAGAAGCAAAGACAATCCGTGGGAATATATTTTCTTGGGAGGTATCGCTTCTTCCCTGTTTGTGTTCGACCATTACGTAAAAGCGGATCATAAACCGTTCGACCGGTCGATGCTCCTGCTTGGTTCGGCCGGTTTATCAATCATTCCGGCGTATATCCTCAAAGAAAATTACGGAGAACAGCGGCCGGACGGCGGCGAAAAGTCATTTCCTTCGGGACACGCGACGACTTTTTTTATGGTTGCCCATGTTCTGTACAAAGAGTTTAAAAACGACAATTCGTGGTTGGCTTACGGCGGTTACGCCATCGCTGCCGGTATCACCGGTTCTCGGATCATTCAAAACAAACATTGGATTTGTGACGGGTTGGCCGGCGCCGGCATCGGCATCCTCGGAACGGAATTGGCATATTGGCTTTATTTTCCTGTCCGGAATTTTATTGCCGCTAAAATCAGCCCTGTTTGGGGCGAAAACACATCGTTCGTTCCCGAAATCAATCCGCAAGCGCTTTGCCTGAATCTGAAAATTCGCTTTTAACCCCAAACCAGACCTTCATTTCCGACACGCCTCGATTTGCCCACGAATAATAGGGAATCAGCGTTTTGCCATTAAAGTTTAAGACTTGTTTGCGGGTCAAAAACGAAGGAAAAGCGCTGCTGTCTTCAAGCGGTTTTTCGTAGCAATAAACCAGTGTACCGTATTCTACCGCGTATTTTCCGGCATCGTCTTCGACTTCGGGAGCCGCTTCGACGGTGCGGATTTCCATTGGGAAGTCGAGGGTGATTTTATCGCCTTTTTTCCACACACGGCAGATTTCAAAGTAGCCGCTTTTCAGTTCACCTTGCAGCATTTTGCCATTGAGTTTAATGGAATAAGGCTTTGCTTTTTTGTTGGTAAAGTGATACAGTGCACTCTCGAAGCGGTTTTGCACCCATGCAGGAATGCGGATCTTCAACGTTAGTTCTTCCTGTTTTTCGGGAGTAACGACGATTTCAATTTTTCCGTCCCATGGGTAATTGGTTTTTTGCTCAACGCTTACCTCCTGACCGGCTATTTTGATTTTGGCTTTATTTGCTACAAACAGATTTACATACAAACGATTGGCGCTGGTGGCATAAATCAGATTGGGCATATAGGGAATGAAGCGAATCAGATTGGTTGGGCAGCAGGAACAATCGAACCACGAAGCCCGGGTGAGGTGTCCGTGATTGAATTTGTAGTTACCATCCGATTCAAGGGGATTGGGGTAGAAAAATTCCGTTCCGCTGTGCGAAATTCCCGCAATTACTCCGTTGTAGAGGATTCGTTCCAACACATTGAAATACTTGGCGTTGCCGTTGAGACGGAAGAGACGATCAGCCCAATAGACGCCTCCGATAGCGGCGCAGGTCTCGTTGTAGGCGGTTTTGTTGGGCAGTTCATAGTTTTTGCCGAATGCTTCGCCGTCATGCCGTGCACCGAGACCGCCGGTAAGATAAATTTTTTTGTTCGCCACGTTGTCCCAAATTTTATCAATGGCTTGGCGATAGGCCGTGTCGCCGTAAATGGCTGCAATATCGGTCATTCCGGCATACATATACACGGCGCGGACGGCATGTCCCACGGCCTCGTCCTGTTTAACGACCGGCTGATGGTCTTGACTGTAATCGCCGCGACCGGTTTTGTTTTTTCCGCGATTATCGAGGAACTGTTTGGCGAGTTGCAGGTACTGTTTTTTGCCGGTGATTTGAAACAGTTTTATCAAGCCGGTTTCCACAATCTGATGACCGGGAACTTGCAGGTGTAAATCGGCAACAGGGTCGGTCATAAACGTTTTGACCAGCATATCGGCATTTCGCAGGGCAATGTCGAGGAAGTTACGCTTACCGGTAGCCCAATAATGCGCCGAAGCAGCCTCGTAGAGATGTCCGGCGTTGTAAAGTTCGTGGCTCATTCCGAGGTCGTACCAGCGACCGCCGCCTGCCCGTACCCAATTAGACGTCGGTTTGCGCGGATTGATAGTACGCCAAGTGGAAAGGTAGCCGTCCGGCTCCTGTGCGTATGCAACGAGCGCAATCACCGAATCAATATATGCCGAAAGTTTGTCATTGGGCGCATTGGTCAGTGAATAGGCTGCTCCTTCGATGGTTTTATACACGTCCGTATCATCGAAGACCATTGTGCCGCGTGCTTTTGCCGCGCCGCGCTGTTGTTTTCCGCGAATTACATCGCCTGCGGTAACAAAATTTTCCATACGGCCTTCTTCTTCGCACTTTTTGAACGAATAGGCAATGGTTTTTCCTTGTACGGTACGAATCAGCGGCAACCAAAAGTTGTCCGTCAGTTCTACCTGATTGAGATTGACCTGTTCAATGGGATAAAAATTAGCGGGTTGCGCAACTGTTTTTGCACCGGCAAAAAGCAGCGCTACGGCAGATAGAATTAGATACTTTTTCATTTTCTTTTCTTTTTTGATTTCGATAATTTTTTCATTAAATGATGATTGTATTTGTAATAATGCGGGTTAAGTAGCGAGCATTCCGCAAGCGGCCAGAATATCTTCTCCTTTAGATGCGCGAATCGTGCATATAATTCCCTTGGAATTCAGGTAATCGCGGAAAATGATCAGGGAATTGGCGTCGG
>JAISNS010000063.1 GCA_031276105.1 Dysgonamonadaceae bacterium | reverse complement strand
CGTTTGTCCCCTTTCGCCATGTAAAATTCAAGTTGAGCAGTTACCGGAAAAGAGAGATCATCGTATTTATCGGTAATTATTGCCTCTGTTGATTCTCCCGGAAGCAGGTTAGAGCCGATCCGTGCGCCGGAGAAAGAAATATTATCCAGTCGCACATTATGTACACTGTTGGTTACCTGAATTTTGGCTTCTTTTTTACATGAGAACGATAAAAAAGCGCCGGCAAACACGAAGATTATTATTTTCGTTTTCATATTTTAAGCGGTATTTTATTTCACTTCTACTTCAAATTCTCCTAAATGAGCGCTTACTTTATTTTCTTCCACCTCCAGAGGAAAAGAAAGCATTGGCGTATAAATGGTTTTCAATTCTCCTGAAATCGTTTTGATATCGAACGAAACAATCCGGCAAATATAAATACCGGGTTGCAGATTCAAATAATCGTTCAATAAATCGGCATATTGACCGGCGGTGGTCAACGACTGAGGCATCATTGTCACTTCCATGCTTACCGGATAATGAATTGGTTGATCTGTAACCAAGTAATCCGCATAAGCTTCTTTTGCAGAAAGTCGATCAATGTCTAAAGGATAAGAGTCCGATTTCTTTTTGATTTTATTGTTGATTGTCAGGGAGATATTTTTCAATGTGTCCGTAACAATAAATTTTTTCCGATCAGCCTCGCGGATATAAGGCTTTATAAAAAAAACGACTTCGGAAAATAAATGCCGGTTACTTTCGGAATAAATAGTAGGCTCGTTATAGGGATAAGGATTATTCTCTTCGTTGCAAGAGAAAAATAGCCCTCCATAAAAAAGGATTGCCGCTAATTGAAAAAAGAATGAATGTCGCATATTTTGTGATTTATTTATAATTATCGGATGAAAAAAAGCAGAAAAACGTTGCATGGTTACATCTGTTTTTATTTTTTACTTCGTGTAATCTTTAGAATAACGAAAACTATCGTTTTGCTTTAGACAAAATCATTAATATTAATCCCGTTATTTTCAGTGAAATCGCTCCAAAAAAGAGGATTTTATACAGCGGCGGTATGGGAAAAACGGTTTTGAACAGCAGGGAAAGCAAAATCAGGGCAACGCCCGACAGGATAAAATATAACCACAGCGCCGGTTTGAATCCGTTTACCCGGAAAACGGAAATTAAAAAGAACGTCTTGAATGTGACGGCAATACCGAGTAATATCCAAAACCCGACCGGCATCGCCGCCCATTTAAAGATGAAAGCTATGAGCAATATCCCCAATCCGGCATATAACAATATCTTATTCGGTTTCATTTTTGTTCGTTTTACTTTTTGTTTTATAAGATAAAATGTGCATTGTAATCCCCACGGCAATAGCAAACAAGATGATTTGACACCAAAACATACCCTTTAGAGCAAAGAAAATCGCATATAACATCGCGATCCACATTACAGTCAGGGAGAAAATCTTTATACGCAACGGAATGGCTTTTTCCTGCAAAAAACCGCGGATATATTCGCCCAACACGTGATGATAAAGCAACCAATGATACAAACGGTCGGAACTGCGTGCAAACAGCGCTGCCGACAATAATAAAAACGGCGTAGTCGGCAAAACCGGTAAAAAAATACCTAAAATTCCCAAACCCAAACTAATGACGCCGATAAAAATAAAGAAATACTTTATCAATTTATCCATTTATATCCCTATTAATAGTGATTTTCAGGCAAAAATATACTCATTAATGGTGATTGACCGGTAAGAAATTAATGAATACTTTTGCCCGTGAATTTTATGCAAAAATAATTATAGAAAATGAAAGTTAATCCCTTTTGTTTATTTTATTTGTTTTTATTCGTTTTTTTAGCTGATATTCAAGCAGAAACAAACGATTCGACAGTTGTCTCGAAAACGCCGGCTTCGCGCCTTACATTGGGCGGATACGGCGAAGCGGTTTACACTCGCAATTTCTATAGCGGTAATCCTTTTCGTTACATGCGTCCGATTCCTTATAAGAACGATCCCAGTCACGGACGTTTTGATTTGCCCCATGTTGTTTTTTTTGTGGGTTATGAATTTGGAAACGGATGGAGAGTCAATTCCGAAATCGAATTTGAACATGGAGGAACAGAGTCTGCCGTAGAAATAGAACCGGAAGAAGGAGGCGAATATGAGCAGGAAGTAGAACGTGGAGGAGAAGTTGCCTTAGAACAGTTTTGGATTGAAAAAACGTTCAACAAAGCATTGAATCTTCGTGCGGGACACATCATTGTTCCGGTGGGTTTAACCAATGGTAATCACTTGCCGACGCAGTTTTTTACCGTATATCGTCCGGAAGGAGAAAACACGATACTTCCCTGTACTTGGCATGAGACGGGTATTAGTCTTTGGGGCCGTTTTTCGGATTGGCGTTATGAAATAATGCTTCTTCCCGGATTGGATTCCGATTTGTTCGGTAGCGACCAATGGATCGGCAACGCATCCGCTTCACCCTATGAATTTAAAATTGCCAATAAATACGCCGGCGCTTTTCGGATTGATAATTATTCCGTTTCAGGTTTGCGAATGGGTGTCAGCGCTTATTATGGAGAAAGTTTTGCCAATAATATGATGCCGTCTTATGCCGACCGCTACAAAAAAGTGAAAGGAGCGGTAACAATCGGCAGTTTCGATTTTGAATACAATGCACATAACTGGATAGCACGCGGCTATTTCGATTACGGACATTTGGAAGACGCGCAGACGATATCCATATATAACCGGAATTTACCGAATCATTCGCCTTCACCCCGCACCAACATTGCTTCGGATGCAATTGCGACCGGAATAGAAGCCGGATACGATGTCTTTTCCCAAATCCCAAAACTTAAAGGTCAACGACAAAAACTCTATCTGTTCGGGCGATACGAATATTACGACTCCATGTACAAAACGGCAAAGGATATTCAGGATGATGCTTGGTGCGGTCGTCAACGGATTGTATGCGGACTCAATTATTTCCCGCTTAGAGATGTTGTTATTAAAGCCGAATATGCTTCCGGAATCCTGAAAGCTCCATTCGGCAATGAAAATTCGCTCTCTTTGGGAATTGCATACGCCGGTTTTTTTACAAAATGACTTTTTATTAATAATTAATTAAATAAATAAACAATGAAAAATTTGAGATTTCCCCTTTATTTGATGCTTGCAACTTTGTTTGCAAGCGGATTTGTCGCATGTAGCAGCGACGACGACGAAGACCCTTTTGCAAAAAAGGAAAATACTTTAGCCCCGGCGATAAGCCAATATGTGAATAATACGGTCATTGCGACTTATAAATCGTTGGCCGACGCCTCTATTCGACTTTATGAGGCTATCGGTGAATTGAAGAAGGACGGTGGTAAAACAGAGGCGAACTTAACTGCCGCCGCTCAAGCGTGGAAAGATACCCGTGTTTATTGGGAACGAAGCGAAGCTTTTTTGTTCGGCGCTGTGGCTGATTTTGGTATTGATCCGCACATTGATACTTGGCCCTTGGATGAAGCAGCATTTGAAGTAGCTCTTAAAACCGAAAATTCTATAAAAAACATGGGCGCTGAAGGCGGTGATGTATGGGCCAGCGAACATTTAGGCGTTGCTCTGTTGGGCTTTCATGGAATAGAATACATTTTGTTCAAGAACGGAAATATCAAAAGTGGAAATGAAATAACGGATAAAGAATTGATTTATGCGTATGCCGTAGCCGGCGATTTACGCAATCAGTGTGTACGTTTGGAAGTTTCTTGGGCAGGTATTGATGCCGTAGCCGCTGAAAAGAAAAGTTTAGTTGAAGATCGTGAATTGCAAGTAATTCCCTCCAATAGTCCGCTCTCTTACGGAGAAAATATGTTGACCGCCGGAAAAGCAGGCAGTACCTATCGGACTGTAACCGATGCGGCTGAGGCAATAATTGCCGGTTGTATTACGATTTCGGACGAAGTGGGTGAAACTAAAATCGGTACGGCACACAGAGCGGACGATGTGAACTATATTGAATCGCCTTACAGTTTTAATTCAAAAGTGGACTTTGTTGATAATATCATAAGTATTGAAAATGCCTATTTGGGTGGAGTTGATCCGAACAAACGAGGCGCTTCCGTGAGTGATTATATAAAGAGTATTGATTCGGAATTGGATACAAAAATCAAAAATGCTATTACGAATGCAAAAGCTAAAATAAACGCAATTCCTTTTCCATTTGCTCAACATTACAACTCGGATGAGGCAGGTGTTGCGATGGATGCTTGCGGAGATTTAACTGCCGCTTTGGAAAAAGTTCAAGAAGCATTAAGAAGATAAAACAAAACAAATGAAAGGAGTGTCTCGGAGGATGATAATATGAAAAAGTTTAATGTATTTTATTTTGTAAATTTATTGTTGCTTTTATTTACGGCTTGTGAGAATGAAAATAATCAGGGAAATACTCCCGGCGGCGAACCCGAACTTTCGGAAGAATATTATGCCGGAGGTATATTAGGCACCGTATTCGACGAGACGCCTTATGCCTATGAACAACCGGCTCCTGCGGTACTGAAAGATGGTTACTCTCTCCCGTTTAAGATGGGAGAAGCCTTTTTTGAAAAAACATTTAACACCAATCCGACCGGTGTTCGCCGGGGATTAGGGCCGGTTTATGTCCGTAATTCCTGTATCCTTTGTCATCCGGGCTACGGCCATGGGAAACGAATGGAGCGATACCGGGCGAATGATTTTGGAAACGGATACTTATTGGTAGTTATTGATGAAAAGGACAATTATGTGCCGCAACTCACCGGAATGCCTCAAACGCAAGCCGTCGCTCCATTTTTGCCTCCAATCGACGAAGCCGGAATCAACATCGAATGGAAAGAATATAAAGACGGATACAATAACACATTTCCCGACGGAGAGACTTATAGCTTGATTTATCCGGAAGTGACAATCGCGCCGGAAGCGTTTAATGTTCCCGTACCGGCCAATTATAAAGTCCGATTGGAAGCAACTATCGGTATTTACGGTACGGGGCTTATTGATGCAATCCCGGATGATTCGTTACTGGCACAGTATCGCTACGAAAAAAGTTTGGGCTTTTCGCTGAATGACGCTAAATACGATCCTGCCAATTTCATCAAGGAAGCCGACGGTACGTCGCATCCCGGTCGTTTCACTTACGGATTAACTCGCGGCACCCTGCAAAACGGCCCCGGTTCTAATGCGATATGGAATATCACAAACGTAAACCGGTCGAACAGGAAGAATCATTACATTACCGAAGCTTACGCCAAGGCTATGTCGCAAAATAAATTTATACAGGAAAAACTTGAACAAACGGAAGCCGAGATTTATAATTATTTGATGTCAACTGATTTGCCGGAAGAAATGACGAACGAAGAATATATCGAATTTATGGTGTGGCATAGAGGCTTGGCTGTCCCTGCCGCCCGTAACTTAGATGATCCGGTTGTACAAAAAGGGAAAAAACTGTTTTACCGGGCAGGTTGTACGGCATGTCACCGTCCTTCCTGGACAACAGGGGCGGATGACTACAAAGGCGATCCGATGGTTGCCGGTAAACTTCCGCGTTATCCGTACCAGAAAATCTGGCCGTATTCCGATTTTCTGCAACATCGGTTGAATATGGTAAACGATATTCGTACCGGTTGGTGCCGAACAACTCCTTTGTGGGGAAGAGGGCTTTCCGAAAAATGTACGGGAGCCGGAGACCACCTGCATGATATGCGCGCCCGCAATTATAAAGAAGCAATCATGTGGCACGGTGGCGACGCCAGGGCTTCGAGAGATAATTTTTATTACATGTCCAAAGAAGACCGCGATGCGGTAGTTAAGTTTTTAGAATCCATCTGAGAAGAAGGAAATAGCCAATTTCTATTATTTGGAAGGAGATGTTGCGAAGCGTCTCCTTTTTTTGGGTG
>JAISNS010000009.1 GCA_031276105.1 Dysgonamonadaceae bacterium | reverse complement strand
AAGGTTTGGAATCAGTTCATGTACGACCCGTTCAAAATCAATCCCGACAGTTTAACAACGCCGATCGGCCCTGCACCCAACCGTCTGAGTCAGGAATTTACCTACACCCGCGTCGTCCGAAATGAAAAAGGGACAGTCATAAAAACGATAGAAAAGTATCAGCCGTATAACGCTACCTTATCGCAGGATATGCACTTCAAAAACAGTCAGGGAGCTGTATATGATAACATAGAGCCGATTATTTTCTTGACGGAAGCCTGCTTCGTAACCGGTGGAACCGATAAGCCGACCATCACCGGTACTTCCACCGCAAACGGAAAAATAACTATCTACGTGGGCAATAAATCGACGGCGAAAGCAGACGTGAATGCGAATACGCCGATTTCAATTTATCAGGATTCCGTATCGAAAGCCCGCTTTGTGAAAAAAGTGACCCTTGCCCAATGCGGCTTTACCGGAGGCTCCATCAAAGCCGGCGGAAAGGAAAAAATCGAGATTACGGGAATCAATCCGGCAGCAATCTATGTCTTGCGTTTGGGCGACGACAGCGATTTGTCCGGAACGAACGAAAACTGGCATTACGGCGTCAATCCTCCGGCAAACAACAACACAACCAATCACACGGGGCCTTCCATGCTGTCGTACCGCGATTGCGACTGGAGCGATCAGGAAATAAGGATTGCCCGGTTCATGACCAACGACGATATTTATACCCTTCAGGAATACGGCTCTGTGGAAATTGATTTACTGGGCAACGATATTATTCCCGACGATGCGTCGATTGATATTCAGGCCGGAGTGAACGGACAGCTTACGTCTCAGCCCGTAGCCGGCGATATTGTCTATCTGTCGGGAAATAAGATTCGCTATACGCACAACGCGAAAGCCAATTTGGAAAAAGGCGTCGAATCTTTTCAGTATAAGATTGCTTATACATCCAACAGCGTGACAACGGAAAGGACGGGAACAGTATATATCTTTCTTTTGCAAAGCCACGCCAGCGCTTTTGCCTCCTGCTACGGCGAGGATTACGAGATTCGGTTAAAGGAATTGCCGGCCGGCGTCCTCTTCTACTGGTCTGCCGGGCCATCTACGCCGGAAGAAGCAACGCCGCACAGTTCCCTGCATCTGCCGGAGATAAAAAGGGATACCGTTTTCTATATCCGTCCGATACCTGTTGCTGCGCCTTACAGCGCCATTGCCTTCCCGCGGGGCAAGTTGCGTGTATCGGTTGTTCCGGAAAAAATAAACGGGAAAGCGGCCGTATTGAAGTGGACGGGCGCCGCCAATACCGACTGGTTTAATCCGAACAACTGGTCGGACAACGCCGGAAAGCCGGTTGCTTATGCTCCCATTGCCTGCGTAGATGTAATTCTGCCTGAAGGGAAAAGCCGCTATCCGGCGCTAAGCCGGGCGGGAAGCGTACATAATATCGACCTGAAAAACCGGGCGATGCTGGGGAATATATCCCGCCTTACGTACAATGCCGCTTCCTTTGAACTGAAATTGACGGCGGGGGAACAAAACCGCTGGATAATGTATTCGTCGCCTTTTGCCAAAACTTATTCCGGCGACTTCATGCTGCGGGGCAAAGATGGTTATCCCGTCAAGAAAGCGGTTTACATGAGTTTCTTTCAGGAAGCCAACCCGGATAATAGCGCCGAAACGGCAGCCGTTCACTGCTTTACGCAATCGTTTGGCAAGGCCGACGAAGAATTGACTTTAGGCAAGGGCTTTATTATGTATGTCGATGGAACGCGGGTGAAGGAGAATACATCGTTTCAGTTTCCGTCGCCGGTCGATCAGTACGAATATTATTACGACGATGAATACATTACGTATAAAAAGCAGCATTTGCCGGACACTTTCTCCGGCGTGCTGGACAGGGGAAATCCGGCGAAGAACAACCGGTTCATTACCGAAGCCGATACGGTGATTTATTCCGATGCGACCCATTCAAACCTGTATATGGTGGTAAATCCGTTCTGCGCCTTTCTGGACGTAGATAAATTGATGAGCGCCAATGCGGCGTCGTTTACTCCGAACCGGTTCTATATTTGGGGCGGAGCGGAAGCAACCGGTTTCATTTCTTTTCAAAAGAACGGGAATCGCTGGATAGTCGGTAATCCGGGCGCTATGCCGCAGACGCCTTCGCCTTTCCTGTTGCCGCCCTATCAAGCGCTCTTTGTGTTGAAGAAAAATCCCGCTCCGGTGACTTCAATCATCCTTTCCGAATCATGGACGAAGACGGAAGGAAGCAATTATGCGCTAAGATCGGGACAGGCAAGCGCGGCGGAAGGAGATGCGTGGTATGTGCATGTTTCGTCGGGCGAGTTGAGCGCTTATACCGCCCTGTTTGCTTCGGAAGAAACGGTATGTACGCCGGCGCTGTTTTTCGACGCCGACGGGACGCAATCATTGGATGTTTACACGATTGACAACCATGGGAAAGCGGCTTCGATAACGGGTTTCTCTGCCGGGACGCAAGACGTTTCGTTAGGGCTTCGACTGAAACAGTCCGGCGACGTGGAGTTGGGTTTGCACGGTTTGAATGAGGAAAAGTATCAAGTGTACCTGAAAGACGGCGATCGGTTGATCGACCTGTCCGGCGGCAAGAAATACAAAACCGGAATTGTTCGTCCGGCAAACGCAAACAAGGCTTATTTTGAAGTCAACGAGCGTTTCAGCCTGCATATTAAAAAGAAATGACATGTTGGGGCGAAAAATTTTTCGCCCCAACTTTTTTCCAGCGATTCCGGGCGAAAAAAGGTTAAAAAATAAATACTTGAAAATAAATCAGATATAAAATGTAGGAAAAATAAAAAATTCCGGCTAATTTTGCAAAAGTAATACTGTGGCGGGGCCTCAGTCCCAAATTATTGTGAAGGCATACATGATTTTTGTCAAGCCCCCGCTTTCCGGCTTGACTTCCTGCGATGGCAACCGCTGCCGGACAGATTCTTCCTGAATAAGCGCGATTATGACCTGAAAACCGTGGTGGAGATCACTTTACATTTTTAGCACGTGCAAAGTATAGCAACTGCTGTCCGAGCGCGGTAAATAAACGCCGCTTCGCGCCACTTTTAATTTTTAGTTTTTAGTTTAATTGTATTACCTTGACTCTCTGATTTCCGGACACGACGATATATACCCCTTGAGCAGGCAAGCTCACGGAAGCTTCGTCGCTGCTTGCCTTGCCGTGGCAGACCGGAGCGCCGGAGACGCCATACACACTCCACGGTTTGCCGGCAGTCAGTCCGTCGATGTGCAGTTTCCCATTTTGCATCCGGGCTTTCAGGACTTTTGCCTGCGAAACATCGACGATGCCGGAAGACGTAGCAAGGCTTGCATTCGTCACAACCGGAGCGTCAAAGCCATAAACGGCGTTGTCTTCATATACGGTGTACGGCAAATCACACGTATACTCCTTACCGGTACTGTGATCGTAAACCCGGTAATAAATTTCCTCGCCTTCCGTTATCCCGGCCACCGAAAGGAAAACCGAATACCCGTAAGGTTCTCCGTAATCCGCCACAAACTCGGATCCGCGGCACCGGCCGTCACTTGTTCCGAAGGTGGCTAATTCAATCATAGAGGATGTTTGCAACTCACCATCGATTTTGATGGCCGCTACCAGATTCATATTTCCGGAACCGGTGACAGGATCCGGCCAGTGCGACGCCGGAACTTGTCCGTGTGCGCTGTGCATATTCAAACCGTAAAGGGCGAACAACACGAGGATTAATCGAAAAAACTTTTTTCGTTTCATAAGACAGTCTTTATTATAGTTGAATTTTATTGTTTCCATTGATCATACTTGTTTGTTATTGAACCTTCCCCCTGCCGCCGTTTTTGCAGGCAGGCAGGGAAAAGGTTTCGGTTTATTGTTTCCTGAACTTGTAAACGGATGTTTCGCCGTCGAAAGTTACTTTCAACAGATATACGCCTGCGGCGAGATGAGATACGCGGAGGGAGGGCGCCTCAAAATCAACTTCCCCCAGAAGTGTTACGCCGCTGATATCGACGATTTCCAGCATATCTATTTTCGCCCGTCCACGTTCAAGGTAGAGTATTTCCTTCACCGGATTCGGATAAATTTGCAAGGCGGCGCCGATGCGATTGATGCCGGTGAGGGAACGGATCGTAAAACTTTCCGGATACAGCGGGTTGCCGTAGATGCCGTTAACGGTAAATGTATTCACCCGGCAGGCAACCGTATATTCGACCTGCTCGACATGATCATATACTTTGAAATTGAGCTTGTCGCCTTCTTCGCCATAGATCATCAGGAATCCCTGATACGGTTTATCCAATCCTTCCACGTATTGCAGCAGGGCGGATCCGCGACATTCGTCGCCGCTGAAGGCGGCTATTTCTATCCGGTCGCTGTACACTTCCGTTTCACCATCCAGCACAAGGGCGGTAACCGTCATGTTATCGGGAAAATGGGAGACGTCTGCCGTCCATTTCGGTTTAACCGTCGTTTCGGCGCTTCTCAGTTCCGTTGACCGCAAAGCCGTTGTATTCGGATAACAGAATGTTTTGGCCGTCGTAGCGGTCGATTTGTACATGTATCCCATACCCGGTTGCATGTCTTTCAAACTGCCTATCCATCCGGAAGTCGCGCCTGTATATTGCGCAAATTTGGACTGCGCTTTAATCTGATCTCCCACGGATGCGTCAATACCGGCCAGCGCCGTTTTCACGGGCATTGTAGCGGCAGGCGTGTACCCGATCCAGTTCCAGTTGTTTGCAGCAAGCGAAACGGGCGTTGCCGACGGATTAACAGGCGTACCTTTCAATATCATCGTATAAGCCTGCGTAAGGTTGACCTGATACATATCCGTGGCCGATATGGAGGTCAAATTGCCTGTCCACGTCGTTGACGGTTTTAACAGGAACTTGCTCACTCCCTTGATATTATTTGCCACATCGTTCAACGACGTTTTCATCTGATCCAGGATAGACGGATTATTATTCAGCACATTAACCGATATCCAGTTCCAACCGGTTTTCATTTTGACGGATTGTTCCATAATATCCGTGGCATTTAACAGTACCGGGTCTGTGATGAGACCGGTAATTGCATTCGCTACGAATTTGATGTCCGGGGTTTCTACCTGCGGGTAGATACGTCCCGTTCCCGCATCCCACAATTTGAAGGTGAGAGGCCGGTTTTTGTGTTCGCCGTTGCCATACACATCCAGAAACAGGTAATACGCATTCAGGGATGCAATATATTCCGGCGATCCGGCGCCTACGCAAAGGTCGCCGATAAACGCGCCGATAATATCGTCTTCATCTTCCTGATAAACGCCCTGTATTTGAACCTGACCGGTAACGTTCATCGAAAATTCATATTCATTTGCGTTTACCGCCCAATCGGGACGTTGTCCGGTTACTTTCAGGTGCACGGGCAAAACTTTCTTTACGTCGTTCATTCCCGTCAGCGCAACGGCTGCTTCGTAGCTGCCGATATTGACGCCTTGGGAAATGGTAAACGTCAGTTCCTTGTTCGTCAGGGGCTGCAATGTTCCGGATGGAGCGTTGACGGTCAACCATTCCGGCAGGTTGTCGATGTAATAGTCAGCCGCAACGCCTCCGGCGTTCGCGATGGAGACTTTGAATGTTTGGTTTGCGCCTTCTTCCATGATAATCTCAACTTTATCGGCGCTCCAGTTCAGCGGACTGCGGTTAACGTAGGCAATCCAATTAGCCGGTTTGCTTTCGTTGTTGCGCAAATCGAAGATGCCGCTTGCCGAGAGGTTTAGCGTTACGCCTTCGATGCGATAGAGCGGTTCGGTAATGTTGATGATTACCTTGTTGCTTGATGCGGTGAAAGTGAAGGGAACTTCCGTTTCGGGACGCGCGTCGATCAGGCTTGCTGCTTCGGCGTTTATCACGCCCGTGCCGCCAATCCGGTTGCTCGAATCGACCCTGTCTTCATCGGAAGCAAGGACATTGTACGTTCCGTCGAAGTTCTTTGTCCACGTTTCGAACGGATAGTAGGCTTGCAGTCCGGTTTCCGTTCCGTGCAGTTTGAAGTTGCGATTGCGCCGGATGGTTTCCGTATTTAAGGCGGTATTCCATACGCGCACTTCGTCGATGTTTCCGGCGAAATATCCGGCATAGGATGCGCCGTCATTATCATAGGTGTATTTCACGCCGAGCCAATAGTTGCCGCCGCCAACCGTACCGCTGAAGATGCTGCTGTTGAAAGTCGCCTTCGTTACGCCGTCGATAACAGCCGTTGCCATACCATTGCGTTTCACCGACAGGGCGATATGATGCCAGCCGTTGTCGAGCAGCGAGGCTGCCGGCGCCAGCTTCTGCGTATTTTCGCCGACCGTCAGTGTCAAGTTTCCATCATTAAATCCTATATATGCCGTCGTTCCGATGGAAAGCAGTGTGGCATTGGCATTGGCGTTGCCGCCGCGGAACTGCATTTCGACGGTAAAATCGTCGTAATAGCGGAACGGGAATGTGCCGCTCGGAATCGTAGCATACTGCGTCGTTCCGTTAAAAGCGATTGATTTTCCGGCAGGATAGATATACCAGCCTGTTTGAAGCGTGAGGTTGCGGGCGCGCGCCTTGTCTTTAGCCACGTTTCCTTCACCTTCGTTCATTTCCCACAGCCCGATAAGGTTGGGTTCCGAGCCGGATTTGGTTACGTTCATCACAGCCGACATTTCCGTTGGTGTGTGAGCGGTATCGTAGAAATGCAACAGTCCGGTTGCGCCTTGCAAGCCGTTGTTGCCGGCAGTGTTGTTGCCCACGTAGAGTTTACCTTGTGCGGCCGGCGTCTGCGTGAAGGAAACGTTGTCGAACAGCACGATGGTCGGGTCTCCGCTCTGGAAAGCGTAAACCGAAACGGATGCAGCATCGCGGTCGTAAGTCAGACCGATGTACTTCCATGTGTCGTCGGTGTTGTTGATAGCGGCGGTTGATGTTTTCGTCTCGTCTCCGATTGTTACAATCGCTTTGCCGCTTGCATCGAAGCCGAGCGAAATGGTTTCGTTGCCTGCACCATAGGCAAAGAGTGTTCCGGCGGTGTTCTTCGTGCGTTTAAACCATGTTTCGATGCTGAACGATCCGTTTGCATAAACCGGCAATTCGGTAAAAGCCGATCCGGCGCCGCTGAAAGCAAGTCCGGTATTCGGTTCTGCAATGTTCGATGCGTTCAGGACGCCTGTTATCCTAAAATTGTTGTGGGTCAACATGCCGGTGCGGATATCCTCGTTGAATGTGATGGATATTTCATCGCCTGCGCCGTAGATGCCGTTCACGGGCGAAGGGTTACCCATGCTTTCGGGACGGCTCATGTCAATCGTTCCGGTAACGGCCGGCGTGTAGTATTCGGCAACCTGTACTCCGCTTTCCGTTTCGCAAACAGTATGGGCGCGTAGTTCGTAAATGCCGTCCGCTTTCTGGTCCTTATGCCACATATACTTGATGTCCGGTTCGGTACCGAGCAGTGTTTTGGCTCCGGTAGCGGCGTTGTAGCGGGCTTCATTTGCGTAGAACTTCATTTCCGTATTCCACTGCGTTGCGGAAGCCGAACGGTACTGCAATTCCACATAGCCGAAATTGGCAAAGTTGATATCGTAGTTTTTCAGCATTATCTCAATGCTGTCGCCGGTGGCGGTGTTGATAATCCAGTTATCGACCGGCGACTGGATGTCCACTTCGCTGCAAGCCGGCAGAAAGTCCACCGAGACCATTACATTATCCGAAATGTCGGGCAGGAAGTCGGTGGGGTCACACTGACAGTCGGACTTCAGGACGATGCTGATGTTTTCGTATGTGTCCACTACACCTTTCTCAATGGTCAGTGTTTTCTTCAGCACCGATCCGGAAGGCACTTCAAAGTAGCGTCCGTTTCCGATTGTTCCGCCGTCAATTTTCAGGATGGCTCCGTTGGGATTAGTGGATTCGTCCACCGCCAGTAGAAACCAGCCGGTTGCGCCGGTTTCCGATTCATTGGTAAGGTTGAGCGTGAAAGTAGCCGGACGGTTGGCTGGTACCTGTACGCGGTAAACGCCGCCTTCGACAGCTATCTTCGGATTTTCAATCTGCATGGTGCCTTCCGTGATAACGTGCTGTCCCGGCTCGTAATATTCCGTACGCACTTCGGCTTCGTAAGGACAGGAAGTACGTCCACCCCGCGTCTTGAAGATGTAAGTGTGCGGCATACTTTCGTAGTCGAATCCGTAGTCCACCGTAATCTGGTCTGTATTGCCTTCTTCCTGCAACACGAATCCAACAGTGCTGGTGTTAACGTCTTCAGACGTGCTTGAAGCATAATATTCACCTTGTTCTCCAACGGAAGCATTAAAGACCATACCTGTGCCGAAAACGTCAAGGACATTTTCCGTTACCGCATATATGTTGTGGCTTAGCGAAGCGCCGTGTTCCCAAGATTCGATAGTGTCTCTCGTTTCGCTCCTTTCGTAGGTTATGCCGCCGCCGAAACTGATGTTTTTACCTTCACTGTAAGAGGCTTGCACCTTTCGTCTTTCATTGTCGGCCAGAATTTCTTTCCACTGTTTTATTTTATCGTTGTAATAGATGACGGAATCGGTAAATTCCACTGTTCCGATTGCGGCGCCCGTATAATTGGGATTCAGCCCGTCCGCAAATTTGCTCTTCAATGCGTCGGGAATAATCAGCTTGTAACTCGGTCCGTCAAGCGAGGTGGTTGCTTCGGCTCCGAAAGCCGGGTCATCGTTTCGTTTTCCGAAATTCGGATGGTCGGCCGGCAGTTTGGAAACATATACCGGGTTGACAATCTCGGCGGTGTTGACGTCGCTTTCGCTGAACACGAACTGACTTTTCAATACGTCTTCCCATTTGGGAATCATGATATTTTCGATGTCGTTGCCGGTGTACATGAATTGCGTGCCGAAAGTTACGCCGAGTGCAAGGGCACTCTGCAAGCCGATGGAATAGTTGCCGCCGTTGAGCAGGATGTCGGCGGGGTCGCCGAAGTCTGTCGTCGGAGCAATAGCAATGTTATTGGTCAAGCCATACAGGGTATTAGTACCCATTCCCACATATACATCCGCTTCATGGCCAACAAACTGCGCGTTGCTCGAAGTTTCGAAGCGTTCGGTATAGGTGTAGGTTTCCGTAAAATTGTAGTTGCGATTGTAGGCAGCTTCAATTTCCACCTGTGCGCCGATTTTGGAAGTGGTTTCAGTTTCTCCTCCCGTCATTGCGCCAACGCCTACCAGCGTTACATTTTTCACTCCGAGGACTCCCATAAGCGTTGTTTCGAACGAAAGCCCCTCGCTCAGTTCTACCGTAGTGGTGGTACTTGTGGTGGTGCCTTCTTCGATATAAGCATAGCCGGCGGTTCCGGGGGGATCGTGCAGAACGAAAGAAACTTTGTCGTTAGCAGCAGTCAGGAAGTCGGTACCTGTGCTGCGTCCGCCCAGTACGTAAGCCTCCATACCGGATGCGCCGAATGTTTGGGAATAGTAGGGGTATCCGTCAATGCCGACCATCGTACTCAGGGCGTTTACGCCGGTAGTCAGGTTGGCCATTCCGCCGAGGAACTCGAAAACACCCTGTCCCAGCGAATCCAGTTCGATGGATTCCGGGTTCGTTTCCATCAGCAGTTCTCCTGCGAACGAAACGACGCCGCCGGATACGGGTACTATGTCTGTCCGGTTTTTCGTCGGATTAACGTATTCTTCGAAAGCCGAAAGCCGGAAAGCGTAAGGTTCACCCTGAATAAATACCGGTTTGCCGAAAGCGTAATCCGGAGTTGTTTCCGGCGTGTTTACCAGCATGAGGGTATCGTCCTTGATTTTGTATTCGAGTTCGCCGAAATACTTCACAGGAGCATTTTTTACTATCTGTTCGACGGTATAGGACGGTTCGGCCTGATGGTAGAACGACCATTCGGAGTGATAACGCACAGTATCGTTGTGTTCGCGCTGCTCCCAATGCGCCGCCATGTTACCCTTCGGCGCGATCCATACGGAATCGTTCCATGTGTAAACGCTTGTTGTCAGCAACTGTTCATTGATTACGGGCGTTTCACGCAGGTCGAGCGCTTCGCGACGGTCGTAAACCGTGCCGAGGTTGCCGGCCGAAATGTTTTCCACCAAATAGAGTTCAGGGTAGAGCCAAGCAACGTATTCGCCGGTTTCGGGGCTGACATGAATGGTAACGGTGTTGTTCCGCACGCGCATTTGGGTTGAGTCCTGAGAAATATTTTCAGGATTCGTCCAGTTGGCATAGCGGTCGCCGGTGTTGTGTGGGAAAGTCGTATCCCGTTGGCTTTCACTCAACTTGTAGGCTTCCTTGGCAGCGGTGAGGGTGAGAACATCTGCGCCGATGTTGTTGACGCGCAGGCCGAAGCCCGATGTTTTTTCATGTTCGCGCTTGCCGCCAACGATGTGTCCGATGAGTTTCACACGGGTTTGGTCGTGGAAGACGATTCCCGTAAGCCGGTCGTTATAGTTACGCATACCGCCGGTTTCCGGATTGGTCAGGTAGCCGTCGTTGAGGAAGGTGTGACCATTTTTCTTTACCTGCACTTTGTGTTCGCCGATAGGCACGCTGATGATGAATCGTCCCTGTGCATCCGATGTTACCGGTTGTCCGCCGGCGACTAATTGCATTCCGTCTACTTCAAATGTACATCCTTCGACGGGATAGGTTCCGCCTTCGTAAATTACCGTTCCGCCAACTTCAAAGGAGGAGACGTCGGTAAAATCGATATTGTTATGCGTGGTGGAGTTGGCGCTGAAATAGAGCGGTTTTTGGCTCGGATTGAATTTATGTACGCCAAGCATGGGAATAATGTTATACGTGTTACCTTCGCCTGAGTAAGGAATGGTATTGAGCAGATAATTACCGTCGGCGTCCGTCAGCGCTTTTATCGCCAATTGATTGGCTGTCGGCACAGTTCCCGGTTCGTTAGTGCGCTGTACGCTTCCGTGCACGACTCCGTGATTCTCGTTGAATTTGCTGCCGGCGGCGGAAAGGTCGTACACTTCGCCGAAATTGTCTAATTCGTCGAAACGGTAATAGAGCGCCAGGCCGGTTTCCTTTCCTGAAAGATAGCGGTCGTAGTTCTGCGCTATTTCTTCTGCCGGGAGCGTCCGTTTCCAGAGGCGCAATTCGTCCATGTATCCGTTCAGGTAATTATTGTTTTCCCAATACCTGCCGAAATAAATACATTTGTCGGCAGCTGACGCTGTGGGGAAGTTATGAACGGTAATGCCGGTATTTACTGTGGTATCCGCAGGTAAACCGTTGATGTAGAGTATGGCTGTTCCGGTATTGCCTTCCGTTCGGTAGGAAATGGAAATGTGCTGATATGTGTTTTGCATAAAGCTTGCTCCGTCAAATTCGTATTCGGTATATTCCGTGTCGTTGCCTTTATATACCGACAGCCATATTGTAGAGCCGTCTATTTCCACCCCGTATTTGCCGGCGGCGTCCATCAACGACTGAATGGTAGTTGTTACGGCTTCTTTGCGTACAAAGACCCATGCCTGAAAAGTGAAAGCGGTGTTGGAAAGCATATCTCCCCCGTATGGGGTTTTGATATACGTTTGCGCCGCAGCGTTGAAGTCAAGCGCTTTGTTTTTGCTTTCGCCGCTACCTTCGGCTATCACGCCGACGCCCAGTACTGCCTGTGAGCCTCCTTCGAAAGAGACACGTCCGCTTACGGTTCCGTAGGGCTGTATGAATCCGACACTGTTGGCGGTGGCGATGGTGCTGAGGATATTTGATCCGCAGGTAAGCTGTCCGGCTACCGTGTAAGTGTAATATATTCCCGGCACAGCGCTGACGTCTTCGTAGGTATAGGATGCAATGCCGCCGCTGTGGTCGATTACGGCCAGTTGCATTCCGTTGCTAGCGTCGGTGTTACCGTATTCTTTTCGATAAAGGATGTATTTTACAAATTCGTTGTCGGCGCTTACCGCCCAGTCGAGTTTTACGTATCCGGTATAAAAGCCTTTTGAAGCAGCGAAAGTTGTAAAGGTGGATTTGCCGCTGTTGGTAACAAAAACATAGCTGTCGCTTACCTTTTGGGATACGAGTACTTTATTGCTGTTTTCAGTATCAATCATTTCAAAATAAATGCTTACCGGATCGCAAAGGTTGAAACTGCCGCCGCTTACCGTAATATCTGCCGAAGTAGTGGTAATGTCGCTGAGAGGCGAAATGTAGGTTTCGCTACCCTGCGTTACTTTTATGCGATATTTGTAGTTGCTGCAATAGTAGCCGTTGTCGGTAGTCCAACTGAGAGAGAAACCGGTTCCTCCCCCGGGACTAATGTCGATATTCCGGGGTTGCCGGTAGTTCATGTTTTTGGTAAATGAAACGGTCTTTACTATGTTTTTGGAGGTGTTAGAGAACGGAACTCTGGCAAGCATAAAGGTATATGTTTTGCTGCCTGTGCCGATGTCGCTGGCGGGAATGGTCCATTCATAGCCCGAAGAGCCGTTGCTGTATGCGGTTTCGCCTATTTGCGTACCGTCACGATATATTTTTACATTTCCGGCTTGCGACGATTGCGTGCCGGTACCTACGTCCCATTTTATTTTCAGTTTGCCACAACCGGCATCTTCTACTCTGGGATTGTCCGGTAATTTAACGGGCTGTACCTGTACTGTGTTGGAGTATTTAGTGTATGTCAGTTTTTGGTTGCCGGTAGGACTGGAATAGTAACAGACACGGAGTTTCCTGCCTTCAGTTACCTCTGCTTCGGTAAGAGAGCCGGGAGTAACGAACGAGTTACTGTTATAATTCTCCAGACTACGAGACTCTTTTTTCAATATTGTACTGCTATTCAGAGTTACTTCGTTCAGATTGTAATATTCCAGATAACATGACTTGCCTGCATCGTAAGTGGAGTTATAACCGGAGCGGACAATCGTACCATGATAATCCGGATAAGAAGAATATTGCACATCTTGCAGGGCAACATCGCTTATGGGGTTGGAGAGAGTGAAAGAGCCGGTAGTTACAGAACTATTGCCACTTTCATAGCTTTCCATTTTCACCTGAATGGAAGATTTATCCTGCAAAGCCGTAGCAAAATAGGCGTCGTTAGGGTAAAATTCGACATACATATAATAGCTGTCACTAGTTGATTTAAGCGTCACAGTAGAGCCGGAGGGGTTTACAATGTCGCTTCCTCCGCTTCCGCCACTGTAAACACGTACATTGCCATACGTGCTGTAAGCCGTGACTTTGTATTTTACATAGTGGTCGCCTCCATCACGGTCGGAGTAGGATGCAGAAAGAATTTGACGACCGTCCACATATACATAGAAACTTGTATTGTAGAGGTCGCTGGCGGCGCCGCGTAAGTCGGCAAGGCACCTGTACATATAGATGCTTCTACGGTATGAGTCCCATCCACTTATATAGGAACTGTTTATCTGTGCCTTAGCGTTTTGCGGAAAAGCTGCGCACAGCAGTAAAAGGAGTCCGACCCAAATTGTTGTTCGGGCGCTGAATTTCCAAGCGCCTCGGTGGAAGAATTGTAGCCGCCACTGCGCGAAAGTTTGAATTGTTGTTTTATACATATTATTTTAATTTAAAGAAATTATACCTGACTGCAAAAATATGGGATATGGGTATAAAACATGTCGCATTTTTTGAAATGCGACATGTTTTATAAAGTTATAGGTTATGAATTATGAATTATGAATTATGAATTATGAGTGCGCGAAGCGGCGCTACTCTTTGAAAGAAGCGTTTTTTCTGAATTCGGAAGGTGTCAGCCCGGTTGTTTTTTTGAAAACGCGGTGGAAGGTTTTGCGGTCGTTGAAGCCGGACGCGAAGGCGATATCGTCAATGGAACGATTTGAGACGTCTTTTTCCGACAGGAGGCGGATGGCTTCTTTCACCCGGTATTCGTTGATGTAGGTTTTGAAATTTTTCCCCATGCAATGGCTAATGGCTTTCGAGATATAGGTGGGGTTTTGGTTCATTTTCTTTGCAAGCATGTCGAGCGAGAGGTTGCTGTCTTTGTAGAGGTCGCCGGCAATCAGTTTCTCAATTTCGTTCATGATTGCCCTGTCCATGGCGTCGGGGGCTACGTTCTTTTCTGTGTCTGCCGGGACGGCGGGGAGGAGGTTCGCCCATTGCCGATTCTTGCGGACAAGTTCGCGGTTTTTTGCCGTCAGCATCCGGTCGTGGTAAATCCATATTCCAAGGGCAATGAGTAGCAGGAGACATCCACCGAGAGCAAGGAGGAAATAGTTGCGGTTGCGTTGTTTTTCAGCGATATGCTTGTCTACTTCGTAGCGTGTGCGGATTTCGTCGAGGCGGGTGTTTATTTCCATGCTGTGGAGTGAATCTATTGCAGCGACGGCCTTGTTAAAGGCTTGCATTGCGCTGTCGGCTTGTCCCATGCGGACGAGTATTTCCATTTTTAAGGCAATCGCCTGGTGTTTCATTGCGGGACTGTAAGTTTGCACGGCCTTTTCCGCCATTTCCAGAGCTTCGGCGTAACGCTTGCGCCCCATGAGGATGTCGGCGCGTTCTTCGTAGGAGGGGAAGGCAAAATTAGTGATACTGTCGTATTTATTCAGGTATTTTTCGGCTTCGTCGTACCGGCCGGACAACCGGAAGGCATCGGCATAAATGGTATATACCATTCCCCAGGCGACGGGCATGTGTTCGCCGAAGGCTTCTTCGTAGCGGGGGATGATTTTTTCTTCCAGTTCGCGGACGGTCAGCAGGGCGTCGTCGTAGCGTTTCATGGAAAGGTAATTGTGCGCCAAATCCTGGTAAGCGTCTGTCAGTGCGTTAATATAGGTGAGGCTGTCTTTTAACAGGGCGATACATTCTTTCAGGGCTTTTTCCCGCTCTTCAAACCGCCTTTGCGAGATGTGAATCTTGCTCATGGCGTAGAAAGCGATGCCCATTCCGCCTGCATCGTTCCGGGCTTTGGCGTGTTCGTACATTTTCCGGGCTTCGTGCATGGCGGCTTCGTTGTCGTTTTTCCGGCGGTAGGCGTTTACCACGATGCTGCAGGACATATAATAATACTTCCATGCGTCTTGTTGGGCTATAAAGTCGAGTATGTCGGGGGCACGGCGTATCACTTCGTCGAATTGACCGCCATTTCCGAACATGACCAGAGTGTTTCCCCGTATGCGTACCCGTTCTATGGTGTTTTCCTGTTTTTGGGCTTCGGCGTCGTACTCACGGAAGAGGGCGAGCAGGGTATCCCGCGCTTGTGCACTGTACGCTTCCGGCAGATATAAACCGGTGAGGAGGTCGTAAGTTTTCAACTTTTCCCGGCCTTCGGCAAGGGAGAGGGCTTTGCGAAGCGAATCTTTTTCGTGCCGGTAGGTGTCTTGCGATGTGCCGCGGAAAGGTAGAAGCAGGATAAAGAGTAATAATAAGAGTTCTTTATATTTCATGGTGCAAACTGTAAACTTTATTTTTGTCGTTTTTCTATTGACTTCTACTTTTGAAAATTACCGGGGCGCCTTTTTGTAAAAATAAACGGCAATGATTGCATACAACACATTCGGCATCCACAGAGCGATGAATGGACTTACCATACCCGATACGGCAAAAGAAGATG
>JAISNS010000360.1 GCA_031276105.1 Dysgonamonadaceae bacterium | reverse complement strand
TAGAAATCAGGTGTTTCCGGACGTTTATACCGGAAGCGGAAAGAACCGTCGCCGGCTATTTTTAGCGAATCGATCAGCGTAAGTTTAGTTGTACCGATATTTTCCAGGTACAGCGTTTTCCCGGCAGCGCCTTTAATCGTTCCTTCAATAGTAAACCGGTCTTTATTCCCCGAACAACAGGTGAATAAGGATAAAATAATAATGACAACCGACGAATAACAAGCAACTTGTTTCATAAAACTATATTGATTTCGGACGGCAAATATACAAAAAATTCTTTAAATTTTCCGCTAACTGACAGCTATTGTGAAAATTTAAGGCTAACTTTGTGAAAATTTTTTAACTATGGCGCTACATAACGTATTGGGAAAAACAGGCGAAGACATCGCCATTGAGTATTTACAAGGGCAAGGATACCAAATTCTGCATCGCAATTGGCGGCGTGGAAGCTATGAAATAGATATTGTTGCCTGTACAAAAGAAGAATTGGTGATTATTGAAGTAAAAACCCGTTCGAATAATTCCTATTCCGACCCGGAAGATGCCGTTACAAACAGAAAAATCAATCATATCGTTTCTGCTACAGATCTTTATATCAAGTTGTTTAATATAGATTTACCTGTCCGTTTTGATATTATTTCGGTAATTGGTCATGCTCCTCCTTTCGAAATTGATCACATAGAAGATGCTTTTTATCCTCCGCTAAATACATACCGGCGGTAGCGTTTTCTCTTACTATCCGTATATTTCCAAGTAACCCCGACGGAACAAGTTTTTCCTCCGGTAAACGACCGCTTATCTGCAATTGATTCCATCTTTTGATAGAAAAAACAAATGAATTACACAAGCGGGTTTGAAAAATTTTTCGTATTTTTGCGCCTCATATTCTTTTAATACAGTAAAAAGGCAATTTTTTTTTGCTGTTTTTTTAGAATAAATATTATAAATTTGTTATTCATCCTGCATTATTTACTTTAATATTATAAAGATTTAGTTTCGTATGAGCAAAGAAAATCCTGTAAAGGTCAAATTTTATAATGGAGAAAATATTCCATTAGAATTACACAAAGTACGTATTGTACAAAAATTGAACCTTGTTCCGATAGAACGTCGACTGGAAGCCTTGCATGAAGGCGGATTCAATACATTCCGTTTGAGTACTAAAGATGTTTTCCTTGATATGCTTACCGATAGCGGCACCAATGCGATGAGCGACATGCAACTCTCGGCCATGATGCATGCCGATGATGCTTATGCCGGTTCGCAGAGCTTTTTCCGTTTACAAAAAGCAGCAGAAGATGTATTGAAGAAAAAATACTTTTTGCCGGTTCACCAAGGACGCGCTGCGGAAAACATACTGGCTTACGCTTACATCAAGAAGAAAGGCGACTTAATCCCGATGAATTACCATTTTACGACCGCTTTGGCGCATATCACGCAGTATGGAGGCCGTATCGTTGAATTGCTTTATGATGAAGCATATAACATTTCCTCTTCGCACCCGTTCAAAGGAAATATGAATGTCGAAAAGTTGGAAGAAGTCATCCGGGAAGCCGGTGTCGAAAATATTCCTTTCATCCGCATGGAAGCTTCGACAAACCTGATTGGCGGCCAACCGTTTTCGATTCGAAACATGCGCGAAGTACGCCGAATCGCCGATAAATACGGTATCCGCATTGTATTAGACGCCAGCCTGTTGGGCGAAAATGCCTATTTGATTCTGCAACGGGAGCCGGAATTTGAACATGCGTCGATGGCCGAAGTTATTGCAATTATGACCGGTTTGGCCGACATCGTTTATTTTTCCGCCCGAAAACTAAGCTCTTCGCGCGGTGGCGGTATTTGCACGAATGAGGAAACTATTTATCGCGAACTGGAAGCCTTTGTCCCTTTGTTTGAAGGGTTTCTGACTTACGGCGGTATTTCGGTACGGGAAATAGAGGCGATGGCCGTCGGTTTATACGAAACGCTGGACGAAACGATGATTAGCCAAAGTCCGCAATACATTGCTTACTTAGTGAATGCGCTTACGGCCAAAGGCGTTCCGATGGTAACGCCTCCGGGCGTTCTCGGAGCGCATGTTGATGCAATGCGGGTTTGTTCCCATATTCCGCAAACGCAATATCCCGCAGGCGCTTTAGCGGCGGCATTTTTCCTCGTTTCCGGCGTGCGCGGAATGGAACGCGGTTCGATATCGAATCAACGCGACGAAGAAGGAAACGAAACTTACGCCGATATGGAATTGTTGCGCTTAGCCGTTCCACGACGGGTATTTACCCTTTCGCAAATCAAATACGTGGAGGACCGTATGACTTGGCTGTATGAAAACCGGACGTTGATCGGCGGATTAAAATTTGTATATGAACCGCCTGTACTCCGGTTCTTTATGGGCGGACTGACGCCGGTTTCCGATTGGCCGGAAAAATTAATTGCCCAATTTAAAGCGGATTTCGGCGATAGCTTGTAATTATATGATTGCGAAAAAAAAGTGGTATGTTGTTTGGAAAGGAGTAGAACCGGGTATTTACGATACGTGGACGGATTGTAAACGGCAAATCAATGGATTTGAGGGCGCTTTATACAAGTCTTTCGGATCGCCGGAAGAGGCTAAAGAGGCTTTCCATACAGGGGCGTGGCAATACCTTGGAAAAAACAAGGAGAAATTTCAAACCTCTCCGGCGGACGATATTATCCGCCAAAGCCTGTCGGTCGATGCGGCCTGTTCGGGTAATCCCGGTTTGATGGAATATCGGGGCGTGCATACGGCAACCGGCGAGGAAATTTTCCATATCGGCCCTTTGGAACAGGGTACCAACAATATCGGTGAATTTCTGGCGATTGTTCATGCTTTGGCTTTGCTGAAAAAAGGCGGTTCCGCTTTACCGGTTTATTCCGACAGTATGAACGCTATTGCTTGGATTAAAAGGAAAAAATGCAATACGAAACTGCAACCGTCCGAAGTAAACAAAACCATTTTTAATTTAATCGAACGAGCCGAAAACTGGCTGAAAAACAATACTTACACGACGCTTGTTCTTAAATGGGAAACAAAAGAATGGGGAGAAATACCGGCTGATTTCGGAAGAAAATCCTAACCGGATCCGGACTTAAATCGAATGTATTTTTTTACGTAAAATGAAAAGAAGATTTTTGTATTTGCTTTCTTTGTTTGGACTGATTTTAGCGGTTTTCGTTTTTCAAAAACCGTTATTTATGTTATGCAACAGAACGTTATCTTCCGGTTGTTCGGTAAGCGATTATTGGATGGTCGCGCTGCACGGATTGAAATTAGACCTGACCATGACGGCTTATTTTATGCTGGCGCCATGGCTGGGACTGTTGCCCGGCATTTTCTTTTCCAAAATGAACTTACGGAAAATTTTATTTCCTTACTACATAATCATATCCCTGTTTACCGCCATTGTTTTCGTCGTCGATACATCCCTTTACCGTTTTTGGAATTTCAAACTGGACGTAACCGTATTGTTCTATCTCGATTCTCCTTCCAATGCAATAGCGAGCGTTTCCTTCCCGTTCATTGCATTCCGGATACTTCTTACTATGTTGTTGAGCGGATTGTATTTATGGCTATTCCTGAAAATTACGCCGGCGGCATTTCTTCCGGTGAAAAACGTAAAAAACAAATTAGCGGGAACAGCCGCGATGTTACTGGCCGGATTGATTCTGTTTGTTTTTATTCGGGGAGGGGTTAGCGAATCGACGCCAAACGTAGGAAAAGTTTATTTCAGTAAAAATCAATTTTTGAATCATTCGGCTGTTAATCCGGCCTTTAGTTTTCTGTATTCGCTGGGAAAATCGGAGAATTTTTCCGAACAGTTTAATTTCTTCCCTGAAAAAGAACGGCAGGAAATTTTTGAGGGTTTATATCCGAAAGGAAGCGAAACAAGCGTGCGTTTGCTGAATACCAACCGACCCAATATAGTGATTGTGTTGCTCGAAAGTTTTTCGGGAAATTTTGTCGAAGCGTTGGGCGGAGAACCCAATATTACGCCGAATTTCAATCGTTTATCCGAAGAAGGGATATTTTTCACGCAATTTTATTCCAACAGTTTCCGTACCGATCGCGGGATTGTCTGCGCACTGAGCGGCTATCCGGGATTACCGACCACGTCGGTGATGAAATTGCCCGTCAAAAGTCAGCAACTTCCTTCCATTGCCGCAAGTTTGGCGGAAGCCGGCTATAAATCCGATTTTCTGTATGGCGGAGATATCGACTTTACCAATATGCGCAGTTATTTTTTGAGTAGCGGTTACCAAAAAATAGTTTCGGACGAGGATTTTACACTGAAAGAACGCCATACGCACGCTTGGGGCGTAAACGACGATATTACATT
>JAISNS010000354.1 GCA_031276105.1 Dysgonamonadaceae bacterium | reverse complement strand
TGATTGACGACAACGAAGCGCTTCCCAACGATCAGTTAGTTGCCCTGCAAGCTGCCTTTGATGCCTTCAAGGCCAGCATCATCACAATAGATTATGCTGCTCTTCAGGCTTTGATTGATGAATGTAAGGCATTTCTCGAAGACATCACGATTGGTAACGAAGCCGGTAATTATACCCAAGCGGCAGTCGATTTGTTTCAAGCAGTGATTGACGCCTCTCAGAAAATGATTGACGACGAAGAAGCATCGACTCAATCGGAGGCCGACGATCAGTTAGCCGCCCTGCAAGAAGCGTTTGATGTTTTCGAGGCAAGTATCATCATTACCGCTTTGAATGGCGTTGAAGCGTCCGGCGAAACAATTATTTCCAGCCGCGACAATAGCCTCTATATGAAGAGCGTTTCCGCCAATCCGATCAAACAGGTGTATGTTTACAACCTGCAAGGCCGCTTAATCCACAGCAATGCGCAAGTCAATGCAACGACTTACCGTTTTGAAGGAAACAACGTTCCTGAAATTTGCATTGTGAAGGTGGTTACCGCGCAGGGAATCAAACACCATAAAGCGCTAAATAATGCGAAATAAATAAACGATCATTACCGGCTCGACACGAATCCTCTGAAAATCAGTGCATAATTTACAGGGGATTTCGTGTCAAGTGCGGGATGAGATGCGTTTGAGACTAAATTTTAAAAATCAAAAAACAAATCAATGAAAGAAAAAAAATTTGTTCTGTTAAGGAAAATATTCCTTGTGCTGTGCTTCTGCGGTAGCTTTGCTTTCGTGAACGCGCAGAATACGATCTTGGTGAACGGAGTTATCAGTGATAGCGAAGGAGAGCCGCTTATTGGGGCCAGTGTTGAAATAAAGGGAGCTAAGGGCGGAACCGTTTCCGATTTTGACGGGAGATTCAAACTTCCGGTCGCTTCCCAAGCCACGCTGATTATTTCCTATCTCGGGTATAAAACTCAGGAAGTGGAGGTTAATAATCAAACAAGCCTGTCGATCACTCTTTTGACCGACGAAAATGTGTTGGAAGAAATGGTGGTTGTCGGTTACGGTACCCAACGCAAGGTTTCGGTAGTCGCATCCATCTCCACAATCGAACCTTCGAAGTTGAGAACCAGCACGACGCGCTCGCTGAGCAACAATTTGGCGGGTAATCTGGGCGGTATCATCGGCGTTCAGCGTTCCGGCGAACCGGGACGCGACAACTCCCAGTTCTGGATTCGCGGTATCAGTACCTTTGCGGGAAGCACAATACCGCTGGTGCTGATTGACGGTATCGAACGTTCGCTCAACGACATCGACGTGCAGGAAGTAGAATCGATCAGCGTATTGAAAGACGCCTCGGCGAGCGCCGTATATGGCGTTAGGGGAGCTAACGGCGTGATATTGGTTACTACCAAGCGCGGGAAAATAGGCAAACCCGTTGTCAGAGTGAATGTAGAACATGCGATTACCCAACCGACGCAATTGCCCGAATTTCTCGGCGCCGCAGATTACCTGACCCTGCTGAACGATATTAACATGCAGCAGTACGGAACTTACCTGCGAAGCCCGGAAGAGATCGAAAAATACCGCACCGGTTATGATCCCGAACTTTATCCCGACGTTAACTGGTTAGACGCCATTACGACCGATTATGCGTCCAACACCCGCACCACGCTCGACATCAACGGCGGTACGGAACTGCTCCGTTACTCATTCATCGCCGCCTATTACCACGAAGACGGGATTATCGAACGCGACAAATCGCAGGAATGGGATTCCAGCCTGCGCCTCAACCGCTTCAACATGCGATCCAACGTAGATGTGAACGTAACGAAAACCACCCTCCTGCGGTTCAATATCGGCGGATATACGCAAACTCGAATCAGCCCGCCGAACGACGTTACCCAACTGCTCGGCGGATATGTAATCGGCGCCTTCACAACGCCTCCTTACGTACATCCTACCCGCTACCTGTCGGGCGAACTGCCTCGGCTGAAAGCGCGCGACAATCCCTGGGCAACTACCACCCAAACCGGTTACAAAACAACTACGGAAGCAAAGATAGAATCGGTATTTTCCGTAGAACAGGACATCCCGTTTATTCCGGGCTTGAAAGCAAAGGGCGTTTTCTCTTTCGACAATTTTTCCAGAAACGGTGTCGTCCGCAGCAAAGAACCGGATTACTACAATCCGGCCTGGGGACGCGACCCGCTAACCGGCCAACTCTTACTGGACATCCAAACGGAAGGAGCGGAGCATTTGGGATTTTATACGGAGCATGAATACGGCAATAGCAGTACCTACCTTGAAGGCAGTTTGCTGTACGACCACGCTTTCGGTAAACACTCGGTGAGCGGGCTGTTGCTCTACAACCAGCGAAGCTACGATCTTGGTTTCCAGGTGCCTTACCGGAACCAGGGTATTGCCGGACGCGCAGCCTATATTTACGACGGGCGTTACATTGGAGAATTTAATTTCGGATACAACGGCTCGGAAAACTTTGCACCCGGCAAACGTTTCGGCTTTTTCCCGTCGGTTGCCGCCGGATGGATACTGTCGGAAGAACCGTTTATGGCGCCGGTGCGCGATATTTTTTCCAAAGTCAAATTCCGGGCTTCGTACGGACTGGCCGGTAACGACGACCTCGACGGTAGCCGGTCAAGGAACGAAAGCGGGAAACGGTTCGCATACATCACCACCATCGGCGATGCCGGTAGTTACGAATGGGGGCCCTACTCTTCAAAGAAGACTTGGTATGGAAAACGGGAAGGCGAAATCGGTACAACCGACCTGACGTGGGAAACGGTTGCAAAAACCAACCTCGGACTGGAATTGGAACTGTACAATAGCGTAGAGTTGCAGGTAGATGTATTTAAAGAACAGCGCCGCGACATCTTTATGCAGCGTACCAACTTCCCCAGTTCGGCAGGATTCGCCAGTTTTCCCTGGGCTAATTTCGGGAAAGTGGATAATCAGGGAATAGAAGGGACGCTTATCGTGAACAAAGTCATCAACGACGATCTGGTGATTTCCGGGCGGGCTACGGCTACGTATGCCGTAAACAAAATTCTGGAAAAAGACGAACCGCTGGGCGTGTTGGGAACCACTCGCTCGGTTACGGGCAAACCCGTCAGTCAACTCTGGGGATACGTGGCCGAAAGGCTGTTTACGGAAGATGATTTCAGCGATTTGGACGCCGGTACGCTCAAGGAGGGTATTCCGGCTCATAAATTCAGCGACCGGGTGTATCCGGGCGATATTAAATACAGAGACCTGAACGGCGACAACGAAATAGGCGTTGACGATCAGACGGCCATCGGCGGCACAAAAGACCCGCAACTCGTTTACGGCTTTGCCGCAAGCATCATCTACAAGCAATTCGATCTGGCATTCATGTTTCAGGGAAATGCCTTTACCGACCGGATTATCGGCCGGGGCGGCAATTTCTTGCCCGGCGCTCAATCGGGCGTTACCGGCAACATCTACACCAACGCATGGGACGCATGGACGGTGGAAAATCCGCGTCAGGACGCTTTTTATCCCCGCCTTTATATCGGACAACATCCCAACAACAGCCAGCCTTCGACCTGGTGGCTGAAAGACATGAGCATGTTGCGGCTGAAAAATCTGGAAGTGGGATACTCTTTACCGCGCTCGTGGGCGAGCCGGGTGGCTGTCAAACACGCACGGCTTTACCTGCGCGGAACCAATCTCTTTCATTTCTCCGGATTTAAACTTTGGGATCCCGAATTGGATACGCCCGAAGAAAACGGGACGGGATATCCCATCATGCGATCGTTGTCGGTAGGACTGGAAATTACGTTTAATTAATAATTGTTTAATCAATCAAAAAAAAATTAGAATGAAAAAGAAAATAATTCTATATGCAGGCCTGTTCCTGCTGTTGTTTACGGGCTATTCCTGCTCGGATTTCTTAGACAAGGCGCCCGACGATCAGTTAACGCTGGAAAAAGTGTTCAACGATAAAATCCGTACCGAAGAATGGCTCGCCGGTGTTTACACCGGTATCATAGGCCCTTTCACACAGAGTGAAGACACTTATGATGGGTTTGGCGACGATTTTTCAAAAAATTCAGGCATAGAAACCTGGGGCGCTATCGAGATTACCAAACTAAGAGGCAATTGGACGCCTTCGGACGCCTGTCCGCCTGATTATTTCGGTAACTTGCCGCGCAATATCCGGGCGGCTCACCTGTTCATTGCCAACGCCAAGCCGCTCTTCGATCAGGGTGTTCCGCCCGAAGAGGTGGAACTGATGAAGGCCGAATGTCGATTCCTGATTGCCTATTATTATTACCTGATGGTCAAAATTTATGGGGCGGTTCCCTTTCAGGATGGTTTGGCCGACTTGGAAACTCCGGTTAACGAACTCATGCTGGGACAGCGTCCCTTTCACGAAATGATCGACTGGATAGACAACGAACTGAAAGAAGCGGCCAACGTGTTGCCGCCCTACTACAGCGAAGCCGGGAAATACGGCAGGGCTACGTCGATCGTATGCTTGGCTGTGCGGGCACGGATGTTGCTTTTTGCCGCCAGCCCGCTGGTAAACGACCCTTCCGGTTCGCGCTCCGAATATGTCAGTTATGAGAACGATAAAGGTGAAAAACTGTTCGACTTCCAGTATCAGCCGGAAAGATGGACACGGGCGGCCGAGGCCTGCCGGGAACTGATCGAACTGGCTCATGCCAACGGCCATGCCTTGTATTACGAATACAATTCCGATGGTTCGATCGACCCCTTTATGTCATATACCAATATGTCGCTCACGGATTTTCACAATGGAAACAAGGAAATACTGTTTGCAAAACATTCGGGTGATTATGCACAGTATGAAAGCTATGCTACTCCGAATGGCGCCCGCGGAAGCGGTTTTATGGGCGTAACACAATCGCTGGTAGATGCTTTTTTCATGGCGAACGGATTGCCAGCCATACTTGGCTACGAAGCCGACGGGAAAACGCCCATCATTAACAAAGCTTCCAACTATTCGGAACAGGGTTTTTCCACGAACGACGAACTGCGGAAAACCCAGTGGTTAGTGGGCAAGGGCGCGTCGAAGAACAACCTCATGAACCCGGTTACCAATGCCGGAACGTATATGATGTACTATGGTCGCGAACCGCGCTTCTATTGCTCGGTGCGCTACAATGAGCAATGGCACCAGCCGGCGAACCGCAACTTGAATTTCTTTAAGGGCGGAAATGACAATGTCAGTGCATGGGATTCTCCCGAAAACGGCTACCTGCTTTTCAAACGGCTTGATCCCTATTTCGCCCCGGCAATAAACCCACTGCATAAGTATCGTCCCGGCATCATCTTTCGCTTGGGGGAGGCTTACCTGAATTATGCCGAAGCGCTGAACGAGTGCGATCCGGGCAATCCCGACATCCTGTTTTATTTGAATAAAATCAGGGAAAGGGCGGGAATACCGGTTTACGGAACAGGCGCCGATCAGATTGCCGTACCGGCCAATCAAGCCGAGATGCGAAAAGCCATCCATCGCGAACGCCGGGTAGAATTGAACTGCGAATCGACCATCCGCTTCGACGATATCCGCCGCTGGAAACAGGTGGAAGAACTGCTTTCCGTCGATTTCTACGGCATGAATGCCGAAACAGGTACTGAAAAAAGCGACAACCCAAACCTGGAGAAAGCTTTTTACAAACGGACTCAATACTTCAAACGCGGCTTCACTTGGCGGAATTACTGGTTTCCGATACCTCAGAGTCAAATGGATAAAAATCCGAATCTGCGGCAATTGCCCGGATGGAGAGGAAGTAATAATTAATTCAATTGTAAATCATAATTAAGATGAAATTTATGAAAATAATCAATCCGGCAGGAATTATAGCAGCCGCATGTTTTTTGCTGCCCGCCTGCAACCAATCGGACGAAACAGGCGTAACGGGCGATCCGTTAACCATCACAGGGCCTGCCGAAAAATTAGCGCTTCTGGAAGTCGATGAAACTAAACCGTGCGCCACATTTACCTGGAACAAAGGCATCGACCGTGCGCCGACCGATACCGTAACCTATATTTTCCAGATAGGCATTGTAGGCGACAACTTTCAAACCGCTTCACAGCGTGATACGGTCGCGAACTTCAGCAAAAGTTTTACGGTAGGCGAATTGAATGAACTGGTAACAACGCAGTTGGGCGTCCAACCGGGCACGGAAACTCTGCTCGAAGCGCGGGTGGTAGCCAACGTCAGGAGCCAAAAGTTTGTTTATCCCGAAATCGCCGTTACCCAATTTCGCGTCGTTCCCTTCAGTTACCGTTCGGTACCGTTGTACCTGACCGGTTCGGCGAATACGGAGGCGACGCCGGTAGAGATGCCGCAAGCGGTCAACGGACGCATATATAAGTGGCAGGGCAACTTGAAACCGGGAGGCTTTAAATTCCTCTACGATCCGGCCAGCGAGTTGCCGTCTCTCAACAAGGGCGCCAACAACAACACGCTGGTCGAAAGAACCGACGCTTCCCAGCCGGACGATATGTTCCCGATAAGCCAAGAAGGCCGCTACGCCATCAATATCGACAGGAAAAACTTGAAAATAACCTGCATCTACGTGCAGTATTATTACGAAAAAATATATCCTGTCGGTAGCGCTACAACGGCAGGGTGGAATCTCGGCGCTTTGAGCGTGCCGTGGAATGACGATAATCCCGGCGTATATGTTTTCGATGAGCCGTTAAAAGAAGGGGAACTGAAAATCCATACTGAGAAAAGCTGGGATAGCCCTGCTTTCCGCCCGATGGAAGCCAGCGGCAGTATCACCTCCGAAGAGGTGCAAGTGATGGCGGGGATGGGTGTGACGGACTTGAAATGGTGGGTGAAGGCAGAAGAAGCCGGCAATTACCGGATAACGATCGACACCAACGTGATGAAGATTTATTTTGTTAAGCAGTAACGGTGAACGCAATGAAACAGATACGAATTTCATATACTGCTTTGCGCACGAAATGGATACTCACTGTTGCTTTGTTTGTAATACCGGCGACGACTTGCGTCGCCGGTTTGCAAGCGGAGTCGAAAACCGGCTCGTGGGGCGATCAGGGTAACGGCACATATATCAATCCGATACTTAATGCCGACTATTCCGATCCCGACGTTTGCCGGGTAGGTGAAAAATATTACATGGTATGCTCCGAATTTCACTACATGGGTATGCCGGTACTGGAATCGGACGATATGGTAAACTGGAAAATCATTACGCAGATATATACACGCCTCAATTTCCCGGATTACGACAACATAAACGGTTATGGCAACGGCTCTTGGGCGCCGGCTATCCGTTATCACGCCGGCAAATTTTGGGTTTACTTTTGTACACCTACCGAAGGACTGTTCATGACTACCGCCTCAAAACCGGAAGGCCCCTGGGCGCCGCTCGTAGAAGTGAAGCACGTAGAAAAATGGGAAGACCCCTGCCCCTTCTGGGATGAAGACGGCAATGCCTATCTCGGACACAGCGTTTATGGCGCAGGCCCGATCATCATCCACAAGATGAGTCCCGACGGTACCCGGCTGCTCGACGACGGCTTTACGGTTTATACCGGCCCGGTTGCGGAAGGCGTCAAGATGCACAAAAAAGACGGCTACTATTACATCAGTATTCCCGAAGGCGGCGTACCGGTGGGATGGCAAACCATTTTGCGGTCGAAAAACATCTACGGCCCCTACGAGAAAAAAGTCGTTTTGGAACAGGGAACGACCAACATTAACGGCCCGCATCAGGGCGCGATTGTCGAAACGCCGGAAGGCGAGTGGTGGTTTTATCACTTTCAGTCGTCGGACGCTTTGGGGCGCGTAGTTCACTTGCAACCCATGCACTGGCACGACGGATGGCCGGTAATCGGCGTTGACATCGACCAAAACGGTATCGGCGAACCGGTTTATGTATGGAAAAAACCGGCAACGGGAAAATCGTCCGCTATCAGCGCTCCTCAAGCCGACGACGATTTCAACGCTCCGGCGCTCGGTCTGCAATGGCAATTCAACCATAATGCCGACAACAGCGCCTGGTCGCTTACCGAAAAACCCGGCTACCTCAGCTTGAAAGCGCTCCGAAGCGACAGTTTTTTGAAAGCTAAGAATACGCTGACTCAAAAAACCATGGGCGCATCGGGCGAAGCAGTTGCAGCGCTCGAAACAGCCGGCCTGACGGAAGGTCAAAAAGCCGGACTGTGCAGCTTCGGCTCTCTCTACGGCCTGATTGGGGTGTATCGCATCGACGGCAAAAATTATCTGTTTTTTGAAACCAATAAAAACGATAAACTGCATTTCGAAAAACAGCCGCTTTCGGCCAAAGTGATTTACCTGAAACTGAAATTTGATTTCATTTCTAATAAAAATCATTTTTATTACAGTACTGATAACAAGCACTTTATCCATTTCGGCGAAGATTTCGGCGCTGTATTTTCGTTCTGGAAGGGGACACGGGTCGGACTGTTTAGCTATAATGAACAGACAAACGGCGGCAACGCTTTGTTCAACTGGTTTAAATATGATTACGAGGGGCCGAAAAGAACTAAAAACTAAGAACTAAAAACTAAAAGTTGCGCAAAGCGCAGCTGCATTGCGCAACTTTTAGTTTTTATCTTTTAGTTTTTATTTTAAGGAATATGAAATTAATAACATATAACAAAATCTCCCGCAGGAAGAACACATTGTTAAGCGGATGCTTTAGTTTACGGTTTGTGGTGCAAAGAAGTCCTTCCACCGAACTGCGTAGCAGTTCAATAGCGATTGAACTGCTACGCAGTTCGGGAGGGGCGGAAGGCTTTGCTCCCCCGCACTGCGCTTCGCTTGTGCGGGGTTATCCGAATTTAACGCCTGTCGGCGTTAGAGGGAAAAATAATCGTTCGATACAAATTTAAAACGGGATTCAAATTTATGAAAGGCATTTTATATTTACAGTTCTTTGTCGTGCACCGTGTATCCTGCACCCTGCACCTTATATTGTTTTTTATCGGATTAGCCCTGTCGGCTTACGGACAGCCGATAGAAACTCCGGCTTATGTGAAGACTTCCGTAGAGTTTAACACTTCGGACGTTTTTCTCGACCGGCTGTATTGGGCGGCCGAACGCGCGTTGAAAGGTAACGAAAAGATGTTTGGCAAGCATCAGGTGTTGATAGAAGGCGGAGGATACGACGCTATTTGGATTGAAACTCAGCCTATGGGCGGAGAGATGTATGCCAAACGCAACATGACGGCTGCCATGAACAACGGACTGTTGTTCGTCGAATATCAACAGGCTAACGGACGGTTTCCCGGTCTTATCAAATATAATGAAGGGAAATTTCAACCCGAATATACGCACTTGCAGGGTTTCTGTTTTCCGTATCACGCATTAAATCTGTTTTACTGGAACAAAAAACGGGACATGGATTATCTGCATAAGTTATACCGGTCGTTTGAATTATATGACAATTACTTGTGGACCTATCGCGATTCCGATGGCGACGGCTGTCTGGAACTGTGGTGCGGTTTCGATACCGGAGAAGACAACTCGAATCGCTTTGCCGGAACCAAACTGTGGGAGCGATATTCGGGAGAGAAAGCGCCCCACGACCCTGTTTTCCCCATCGAATCGATGGACATGATGAGTTATTCGTACGACGCGCGTGCGACGCTTGCCAAAATTTCGGCGCTGATCGGCAACGGTAAAGAGAAAGAATGGCGAGCCAAAGCGAAAGCCGTACAGGACAGATTATACTCGTATCTCTGGGACAACCGGCGCGGCGCCTGTTACGACCGCGACTGTAACAACGAATTTATGCCTGCCTTGCAACATAATAACCTGCGCGCGATGTACTACGGCTCGTTTACTCAGAATATGGCCGACCGTTTTGTGAAAGAACATTTGATGAATCCCGAAGAATTTTTCACTCCGTTTCCGCTTCCGTCGATTGCTGTTAACAATCCAGTTTTCAGGAATATTTCGACCAACAATTGGAGCGGCCAGTCGGAGGGATTGACTTATCAGCGCGCAATACGTGCGCTCGAAAATTACGGATATTTCTCCGAAATCACTGTCTTCGGCGAAAAATTTATCGCCAACGTCGGTAAACACAATACTTTTCCGCAGCAGTTCGACCCTTTTACCGGCGAATTTTCGGAAGCCGACATCCGCACGGATTATGGGCCTACGATGCTTGGCGTACTCGAATATATTGCGCGTTTCTACGGTGTACATGTCCAGTTCGACGAAGTCTATTGGGGAGCGCTCGGCAGAGATAGTCACGAAATAAGATATGTACAACACTGGGACGGCGACGCTTTTTCCATCAGAACGAAAGACGGCTCGTCGACGGGAAGTATCAACGACAAAGAAATATTCCACATCTCCAACGGCGTACGAGTGGTTACCGACTGGAACGGCAAGGTTACTCAAATCATCAACATCAAAGGAAAACCGCTGACGGTAAATTGTCGAATTGCCGGTAAAAAGAAAACAGTCAAGTTGAAACCTAATCAGATTTATCAATGGAATACAAAATAAATAATTCTGCGAATTGTAAGTTCACCGTATATTATAATATTAATTTTTTTATTATGGCAATTTTTTATAACAAAGTACAAAGGGGAAATCCGATGAATCCCGAAGCGGCAAAGAAATGGTATGCCGTATTGAAAAGTATCGGTCAAGTAGAAGAAAAGGAAGTGGCGAAACTCATTTCCGATGAAACCACGCTCAACCGCAAAGAGGCTGAAATGGCTATGGATCAATTGGAAAAGGTTCTATTGCGTTTGTTTTTGAACAGCCACAGCGTGCAATTGGGCGACTGGGGTTCATTTCATTTAACTTGCAACAGTAAGGGTAGCGACACAAAAGACGAAGTAGGCGCCGGCAATATTCAGAATCTGAATATTCGCTTTTCACCGGGCAAAACGTTGAAAGAGGCGCTTAAAAACAGCGAGTTTATTTACTCGGAATCAATTGTCAGTAAATAACCGGTTATCGAGGATGTGAATATTCGTAATCTTGATTGCGAATATTCGTATCCGAAATTCCGAATATTCGCATTTGAAGCTCCGAATATTCGCATTTGAAATTCCAAATATTCACATTCAAAGTTTCGAATATTCGCATTTGAAATTGGGAATAATTAAAATGTTTTTTATGTTAAAAAACTCAAAAATATTTTGGACACCTCTTTAAAGTAACAATGTTAAATACAAAAAATATGAAACAGATTAAATTAATTTATTTCGCAATAGGGTTTACTGTCTTTTTTTCCTG
>JAISNS010000351.1 GCA_031276105.1 Dysgonamonadaceae bacterium | reverse complement strand
TTTCTTTATACGGGAATTATTTCCTCTTGGGGTCAAGACCCTGTTTTTGATGTAATAAAGACGGAGATGAACCGGAGTTTTTCTATTCTCAAAGGAGAAACGGTTCCTGTTTATTATATTTTCGTGCGAATGGACGAAATGCAGTCTTTAAACACATTAGGCCGCTTGGGACGTTTACAGTCGCCGGCCATACTGAATTCCCCTTCACGCATCCTGTCGTCCTGTTTGCGGGTCGGTAATTACGAATCGGACAACTCTCACGAAATACGGGATTCGGATTACGGCAGTTACCGCGATGTCCGCGTCGAAGCGCAATACATTCCTTACGAAGACAATCCGCAAGCGTTAAGAACCGCTTTGTGGTTGCAATTGGATGAACTTTACAAAGACGATATTCAGATATATGAACAAATCAAAGCAAATGTTGCGGTCAAGGTAGAACAGGAAGACAAATCGGACGATTTTTCCCGGGAAACAGCCGAAAATTATTATGAAGCCCCCGTTTCGTGGGAAAGCCTCAACATTGACCCGAAAATACTGGAAGAAAAAGTGCGGAAATTTTCGGCCGTTTTCAACGAAAACAAAGATATTTTAGATGGAATTGCTTATTATAATATTTCTGTCGGAAGGAAAATTTTTATTGATACGGAAGGACGGACAATCGCCGAAAACAATATTTCCATGCAATTAGTTCTCTCGGCTGAAGCCTTAGCCGACGACGGGATGTACCTCCCGCTCCAAAAATCATGGATGGCTTTCTCGCTCAACGAATTGCCTTCCGACGATGAAGTCCTCCGCGCGGCGCACGAAATCAGCCATACGCTTTCGGCTTTGAAAAAAGCGCCCGTCGTAGAATCGTTCACCGGGCCGGCCATTCTTTCGCCGGAAGCAGCCGGCGTTTTCTTCCACGAAATATTCGGTCACCGCGTGGAAGGCACCCGTCTCAAACAGGAAAACGACGCCCAAACATTCAAAAAGAAAATCGGCGAACAGGCGCTTCCCAAGCATCTTTCCGTGACTTTTGACCCGACCGTCAAGTATTATCAAAATATGCCTTTAGTCGGCAGCTATATCTTTGACGACGAAGGTATCCGCGCACAACGGGTAGAGGTCGTGAAAAAAGGAGTCCTCCGCAATTTCCTGATGAGCCGCACGCCTATCGAAGGCTTTCCCCGTTCCAATGGACACGGTCGCGGACAGATCGGCGCCGCTCCCGTCTCGCGCCAATCCAACATGCTGGTCGAAAGTACGCAAAACTTGAGCGACGAAGAATTAATAAAAAGACTCCGTAAAGAAACCAAATCCCAGAAAAAGGAATACGCTTACTATTTTAAGGAAGTTTCGGGAGGATACACAACCACCAGCCGTTATTCGCCGAATGCGTTCAATGTAACCCCGCTTATCGTTTACCGGATTTATGCGGATGGACGCCCGGACGAATTGGTACGCGGCGTCGATTTGGTCGGCACGCCTTTAGCCATGTTCGTTCAAATTGAAGCTTGCGGCGGGACATACAAGATATTCAACGGCGTATGCGGCGCCGAATCGGGAAGCGTTCCCGTAGCTTGCGTTGCCCCTGCGTTGCTTGTCAAACAAATCGAAACGCAGAAACGGGCGAAAAGCCAGACGCAACCGCCTTTATTGCCCAAACCTCAAGGCGATAAAATAATATCCTCCGGCGAAGACGTCATTTCCAACGCCATAAAGAAAGAAGTGGAACGTTCGCTGAACGGATTGAAAATCGAAGGCTTACAATCGCCGTTCTTTATCTCTTATACTTTGGGCGACATAAAACAGTTGCAAGTTTCGGCTTCGCATGGAAGCCTGCTTAATTCCAGCTATTATCCCCTTCGCACCTCCGCCGCGCGTCTGTTGATTGGCGATTACGACTGTACCGACGAAAATTTTGAAGGTTCGGCGGGCGGTTCCGTCGGATTCGACGGTTCCCCCTGTCTCGACAATGATGAAGCCGGTATCCGTTACACGATTTGGAGGGATTTGGACGCTATTTATAAAAATGCCGCAGAAACTTACGAACAGAAACTTTCGGCTATCAAGCAATTGAATATTCCGGCGAAAGACTTGGAATTGCCCGATTGGGATAAGACGCCCACAGTTGTCATGAACGATATTCCCCGCCGGATAATCAACAGAGACAAAGCGCGTTTGGAAGAATATGCCAAAACTGCATCCGCCGTATTCAAAGACTATCCCGAAATATTGACTTCGCTGATTTCCGTACAAGTTTCCGACGCTTTAATCTATTTTTACAATACGGAACAGACCGAATTTCGTTATCCGTTGGCATCTACTCATTTGAATGCTTTTGTAAGGGCAAAAACGGCTGAAGGAGAAGACCTTTCCGCTTCGTTCGAACACACGTTTGCCCATCCGGACGAATTGCCGTCGTTGGAAGCGATAACGCAGGAATGTCGCCGTTTAGCGGAAAATATAATCGAAAAAATACATGCGCCCAAAATCGAAGAATCGTATGCCGGGCCGGTATTATTTGAAAATTTAGCCGTTGTTTCAGCATTTTATGCCGGTTTTTTCAGCGGCGATATTTCGTTGATAGCTGCGAGAAAACCCCTTACGCAAACCGGATTTTCTTATGGCGGCAATCATTTGGAAGAGATGATGGGCAAACGGATTACAGCCAAAGAAATTACGATTGAAGATTGGACGGGTACGCCCGAATACAACGGCGTAAAACTGTTGGGCTATGCGCCGGTCGACGGTCAGGGAGTCGTTCCTGCCGCACGCTTGACCTTAGTGGAAAACGGCCTGTTGAAAGCCCTGTTGAACGACCGCGTGCCGACTCCCAAAGCGCCTCATTCTACGGGACATGCTTTACTGACCTCTTCGTTAGGTTCATCGGTAACGCCCGGCGTTGTCCGGATGACGGACTCGCGGACGAAAAGCGCGGACGAATTGAAAAAGGAACTCCTGAAACGGGCAAAAGAGGAAGGCTACGAATATGCTTACATCATCCGCGAAATAGACGGTGGGGCTTATCCGGTGAGTTTGTTCCGCATCAATGTGTCCGACGGGTCGGAAAAACGAATCCGGTCGGCGTCCATCAATAATTTCGATGCGCAGGTCTTCAAAAATATCGTTGCCGTTTCGGATAAAGAACTGATATATAATACCGCTAATCAGGTTACGATAATCGTTCCGGATGCTATTTTGTTTGAAGAATTGCAAATTCAAAGCGACCGGATGGATAATTTCCGTAAACCGCCTCTGGTAGCGCCGGAAAATTAAATAACCGTCAAAGAACAACAGGATTGATATGGCTTTTGAAACCGAAATAGCATCGTGTTTGGAACAAATCCGGGAGTTGGAAAATATTCTCCAAACCGTTTCCGGGAGGTTAGACGACTTGAAACAGCAATTGCAAGCAATCGGAAACGAGCAATATCCGGAAACGGAAGAAATTTCTCCGGCAGAAGAACCGGCAGGGAAAACGGAGAAAGAACTTTTTCCTCCGGTTTTTTTAGGCGACAAAATTACGAAAACCATGTATGCCGACCTGAAAAAATCGTTGAGTTTGAACGACCGCTTCCGGTTTCAGCGAAATTTGTTCGACAACAGCGCCGGTTTGATGGATGCAACGCTGGATGAATTAAATAAATGTTCTACTTTGAAAGAAATGCTGGATTATCTCAACAGCCGTTTTGCCTGGAATTGGGAAAACGAACCGGCCGGCGCTTTCAAAGAAATACTGGAAAAACGTTTCGCTTGACAAATGGTAAAAACAAATAAATTGTACTTGGTTCCGACCCCTGTGGGTAATCTGGAAGACATGACTTTCAGGGCGGTACAGTTATTGAAAGACGTAGATTTAATCCTCGCGGAAGATACGCGAACTACAGGCATTTTGTTGAAGCATTTCGAAATCAGGAACACGATGCAGCCGCATCATAAATTCAACGAACATCAAACGGTCGAAACAATCGTATCGCGGATAAAAGCGGGCGAAAGCGTGGCTTTGGTTTCCGATGCGGGTACGCCCGGCATTTCCGATCCCGGCTTTTTATTGGTGCGGGAATGTATCCGTCAGGATGTGGCGGTAGAATGTTTGCCCGGCGCAACGGCTTTCGTTCCGGCGCTGGTCGATTCGGGATTACCTGCCGTCCGTTTTTGTTTTGAAGGATTCCTTCCTCCGAAAAAAGGCCGTCAAACCCGTTTGCAGGAGTTGAGCGAAGAAACGCGAACCATCGTAATTTACGAATCACCTTTCCGTGTGATAAAAACGTTGACGCAACTGGCTGAATATTTGGGAGAAGAACGTCCGGCTTCCGTTTCGCGCGAAATATCGAAATGGCATGAACAAACGCTACGGGGGAGTTTGAAAGAGTTAATCGCACATTTTTCGCTCAACGAACCGCGGGGCGAATTTGTTTTAGTAATATCCGGGAAAGAAAAGTTACAGTCAAATTTTTAAAATATAAAGTGATGAAAAAAGTGATTTTTATTTGTACAGTCGTATTCGCCTCGACAATGGTTTCTTGCGTTAAGAACTCGTCCGAATACAAAACGCTTCAGGCTCAAAAAGATTCTTTAGCCTTGGCAAATGCTCAAAATGCAGCGGAATTGGAACAGATTCTGGAATTGCTCAATGAAGTGGAAGACAATTTCAACAGTATCAAAACGGCCGAAAATTATTTGTCGGTACAGTCTAATACTCAGGGAGAATTGACGCCTTCTACAAAGGAACGTATCCAAAACGATATGAAATTCGTTACCGAAGTTTTGGATAAAAACAAACAACGAATTGCCGATTTGGAGAAACGCTTGAAAAAGTCCAATCTTCAGTCTTCGCAACTGTCGGTTACACTCAAAAAACTGCAAACCGAACTGGAAGAAAAAACAACGGCTTTGCTCGCATTAAGCGATGAATTAGCTAAAAAAGACCAACAAATTGCCGAATTGCATACACATGTAACCAATCTTTCTTCCGATGTGCAGACGCTGAAAACTCAAACCACCGAGCAAAAAGAAACGATCGACCGGCAACAGGCCGCATTAAATACGGTTTACTATTGTTTCGGGACATCCAAGGAATTGAAAGAACAAAAAATTGTAGTCAACAATCAGTTGGGAACCAATTTCGACACGAACTATTTTATCCGGGTAAAAGACTTCAATCAATTGAATGTCGTTCCGTTGTATGCTAAAAAAGGGAAACTGATTTCCAAACATCCGGAAGGGTCTTACGAATTTGGGAAAGACGCTAACGGACAGGTTGAACTGCGAATCCTGCATCCGAAAAATTTCTGGAGCCTGACCAAATACCTTGTCGTTCAAGTCAACGTATAAATTTCGTGGAGGCCGGAGAAGGAAGCTAAATTCTCCGGTCTCTAATTTCTAATTCTTACTACCTATGCAGACAGAGAAAAAAACGATTAAATACCAATGGGTTGATTTTGCCAAATTTACGACCATTATTCTCATCATTTTTTTTCATACTCCGCCGCCGCTCAGCGGTTTTGAAAATGTTTTAATTTCACATCTTCGCCTTCCGGCTTTCTTTTTTCTTGCCGGTTTTTTGTTCAATTTTGAAAGGCATCCTTCGTTTTCCGGATTTGTCAAGCACAGAAGTAAGCAACTTTTGATCCCTTATTTTTGCTTTTTCTTTCTTTTTTATTTATTCTGGATATTTGTAGGACGCAAATTCTCTTCGATAGAAGAACAAAACGTAAATTGGCTTCAACCGCTGTTCGAATATTTATACGGAAGACCTTTCTTAGTTTGTTGGCCTTTATGGTTTTTAGCCGCTTTATTTTCGATGCAGTGCGTATTTTATTTATTTCGAGGGAAAAACAGGAGGGTAAGTGTTGTTATTTTATTTTTATTGCCTTTTATCCCTTCTTTAATAGATGTTTCGCAAGCGCCTTGGATGTTAGACAGCGCTTGCGGTTTCATCTTTTATTACGGGATTGCCAACTTGTTCAAAAAAGAATTTTTCCGGTTTTTAGCACTCAAATCCCGTTTTTTTATCGGATTTATATTACTCACCATACACATTGCATCCAATTTTTTGTTGCAACAATCCTGCCCCGCGTACCTGAAAGTTCCGTTAGATTTACTTTGCAGTGTCAGTTTGCTAATCCCTTTCTTTATTCTCATCAAATTGATCGCCGAGAAATGGGCGATTCATTACCTCATCCGGTATATTGCCGCGAATACGCTGGTAATCCTCGCTTTTCATACATACGGTATCCGAATCTTCACATTATTGATTTCGCAGCTGGCGCCGGCGGTTCCTGAATCTTACGGCTCTAAAATAATCATAACGTTCTTAGTATCGGTTAGTATGTTGCCGGTTATTTTTATCATCAATAGATACTTCCCTTTTCTGCTTGGAAGAGGAAAAAAG